>JBCCHD010000001.1 GCA_039028935.1 Pseudomonadota bacterium
ACTAATTAATTAAATAGTAGTAGAATGGATACCGTATTTCAAGCGCTTTCTTCCACCGTTCGCCGGCAGATGCTGGCGTATTTGTCAAAAACAAACCTAACCGCCGGTGAAATTGCCGACCGGTTTGATATGAGTAGACCGGCTGTTTCTAAGCACTTAAGCGTGCTGGAGAATGCGGGCTTGGTCGAAAGTGAGAAGAAGGGACTGCACGTGCACTACAGTTTGAACAAGGACAACCTGTTCGCTGGCATGAATGACTTCCTCGTCAACTTCTGTCCGGAGGGGCGTCCGCTGAAGTTGGAGAGCGCGGAAATCGAGAAGGGTCGCGTTAGCCGCCCCGACCAAGAACCAGATGCTTCCTAAACGTAGCGAAGGCAGTGAGGTTATCGTTGCCGATAGATTATCTTGAATTTCAGCGATTCGTTGTCGCACGGCGTTATTGGCATTCACCCGCCCGTCCCGACGTTGACACGTGAGTGATGGCAAGGGTGGCGTTTAAAAACGCAGCCGCCGGCGATGGGGCGAATTTGATCGATCTATAGCGGCTGGATTACGGCTCAGTACGATGGGCACAAGCGACACGCGCGGCATCGGCTAGCGGTACGAAACAGGTTTAGCCGCTGCGAATAGCGCGTCGATATCGAGTGCGGCTTCAACATGATCGGCGAGTGCATCGAGCGCGGTTTCAACGGCGGCCGCGTATTCGTACGCGCGAAAGGATGTCGCCCCGACGTTCTTCAACCAATACTCACGATATTGGTCGTTGGTAAACATACCGTGCACATACGTGCCCGCGATTCGGCCGTCTTTACTGGTGGCACCATCGAAGTGAGAATGAATTTGAAAAAGTGGTCGATCGCAGTCGGGGCCGTGCGTATCACCTACATGAATTTCGTACCCATTGATCGGTGCGCGACTTTGCTGACACGCGCCTGTGACTTGTTGGACGTTTTTCTCAGGCGTCATGGTTGTTTCCACATTCAGCAAACCGAGACCGTCTGCACTACCGGGCGGACCATCGACACCAGCAGGATCGTGGATTCGGTTCCCTAACAGTTGATAGCCACCACAAATACCAAGAACGCGTCCGCCCGCACGCACATGTGCGTGAATATCATGATCCCAGCCTTGTTCACGTAGAAAGGCGAGATCACCAAGCGTGGATTTTGTGCCGAATAGAATCACTACGTCGCTGTCACGAGGCAGCGGCTGTCCTGGCGGTGTCCAGGTAAACTCAACGCCGTGCTGCTGGCGAAGCGGGTCCGCGTCGTCAAAATTGGCCATGCGTGAGAGCATCGGGGCCGAGATCCGCAGCGTATCAGTTTGCGATGGAGCGAGTGGCGCAACATTCACGGCGTCTTCGGCTGGCAAGCGCGCAATGGTTGGAAGCCAGGGCACCACGCCAAATGCTTGCCAGCCGGTGTGGTCGACGATGGCGTCGACACCGGCATCAAAGAGCCGCGGATCGCCGCGGAATTTATTCACAATGAAGCCGGTAATCATGGCGGCGTCCGCTTTGTCGAGCACGGTTTGAGTGCCGACTAAGCTTGCGATTACGCCTCCGCGTTCGATATCTGCAATGAGACAGACTGGCACGCCCGCCTCACGCGCAAACCCCATGTTGGCGATGTCGCCTACGCGAAGGTTGATCTCCGCTGGGCTGCCCGCGCCTTCAACGATAATCAAGTCGAATTCGTCGGCAAGTCGAGTAAAGCTGTGCAGCACCGGTTTGAGCAGCGCGCCGCGCTCGCGCATGTAGTCGGCAGCGGCGCTCGTGGACACCGCCTTACCGTGCACCACCACTTGAGCGGTGCGATCCGTTTGCGGCTTTAACAACACCGGATTGAAGTCAATGCGGGGGTCGAGTTTGGCTGCTTGGGCTTGCAACGCCTGAGCACGACCGATCTCGCCGCCGTCTTGGCAAGCCGCTGCGTTGTTGGACATGTTCTGCGGTTTAAAAGGCGCGACCGACACACCGCGACGATAGGCGATGCGGACCAGCGCCGCGGTCAGAATCGATTTTCCGACGTCCGAACCCGTGCCTTGAAGCATGATGGCTTTGGCGGTCACGTTGCCATCTCCCCGTTTACAAACGGCAGGTTCACGCGCAACCCGCAGCATTCATCGCGCACAGACCATGCTCGGCGTGTTTCATCAATACTGTATTTACTCATCAGCGCTTGTGTTTCGCGTAGCGGCGTCAGGCCAGGCAATCGTCTCGCCGTACCCGATGGATGTTTTAAAATCGTCTGCGGTATTCCCGGTGGCAAACACCGCGCGCACCACGCCAGCATGACAGACAATGAGTGTCGTGCCGTCATGTTTTTTATAGTCATTCATCGCGTTGAGGCACCGGTCGCGAAAGGCGCGCACACATTCACCGCCGTGGGGCTTGGCATCGAGAAAGTCGGCGGCCCAGGCATCGAGTTCGTCGCGTGGCAAAGCCGACCAAGGCTGGCCTTCCCACTGACCAAAATCCATTTCGCGGACACGTTCGTCGATGTGCACGGACAGCTGTCGGCGCGAGGCGATGTTCTCCGCCAGTCGTCTAGCCCGCTGCAGTGGACTGGCAACGATGCGTTGGACAGTCGGCAGCGTTGCGACGGCCGTTTCGGCATCGCTCGCGAACGTGTTGGCTAGTTCGATGTCCAGCGCGCCGTAGCAAACGTCTTGACCCAGCACGGGTCGCGTATGACGCATTAAGAGGATTGCCACAGCAGCAATCCAAGGTAGAGACTCAGTTCACTGAGCTGTTGAACAGCGCCCAGCGTATCGCCTGTGTAGCCACCGAGGCGGCGTTCGAACAGCGCGCGCATAAACACATGGCCGACAAGAACCGCAACGAGCGCATAAACTGCGGCCGTAATCTCGGTGGCGACTGTAAGCCAGGCGAGCAGCAGCAGACCGGTGCCGCCGGCGACAAGCAGTCCGGTTTTGTCGATGCCAGCCGCCGTGGGTTTGCCGATACCGTGATCACGTACGTAGTGACCGGTTGCGATGACAGCAACTGCGGAGAGTCGCGACAGGCCGTGCGCCACAACAAACGCAATGACAACGAGTTGCGATGATAGAGCAGACAGTGCAGCGGCCTTGGCAGCGAGCACCATGACCAGCGCCAACGTACCGTAGGTGCCTATCCGACTGTCGCGCATGATCTCGAGCGACTGCTCACGCTCAATGCCGCCCAGACCATCAAAGGTATCGGCAAGCCCGTCTTCATGAAAGCCGCCGGTGATCAACAAGCCCGCACCGAGCGCAAGAATCACGGCAACCGTTGGGGTCAACGACGACTCGGCAAGAAGATAGACAAGCGCACAGAGCGCGCCAACCAACGCGCCAACCAACGGGTAGTAGCGCGCCGCCGCGGTGAGTCGTTCGGGCGTGAAGGCGTTGCCCACGGGGATAGGCAGTCGGGTCAGAAACTGCACGGCCAGTGCAAAAATCGCTAGTTCATTCAGCGCGCGTTGTTTCATGCCGGGCCATCCACACCTGCGCTATCGAAGCTTGCCATGTCTCGTAAAAAGGCACCGGCGGCCTGTACGAGTGGCCAGGCGAGCAGAGCGCCTGTGCCTTCACCGAGTCGCAGCCCAAGACCCAACAGCGGCTTAGCATCGAGCGATTGGAGCAGCGGCGTGTGGCCGCTCTCAACGGAATGGTGTGCGAACACGAGCGCGGGACGAATAGCGGGATCAATCGCGATCGCCGCTTGCGCTGCCGCCGAACAAATAAAGCCATCGACCAACACCAAACGTCTGGCACGAGCGGCGCCGAGCATCGCGCCGGCAATCATGACTATTTCAAAACCCGCGTATTCGCGCAGCGCGTCGTGAGGGGGGAGCTCAGAGGCGGTGCGCGCGGCCGCTTTAGTGAGCAAGTTCCGCTTGCGCTTGAGGCCCGCATCGTCATGACCCGTGCCACGTCCAGTTAATTGGGCGACTTCAATGCCCGTCAATTTGGCGGCGACCAGGCTCGCGGCTGCGGTGTTGCCAATGCCCATATCCCCGAACGCCACAACAGGGTGTGGGGCGTCGCGGCCCAGACACTCGCCGATGGTCAGCGCGGTCTGACATTCCTGTGCGGTCATGGCCGGTGCGTCGATCGCGTTGTCGGTGCCGCTTCGAATTCGATGGGACAACAGCGCGGCGTCATCGACCGGATCACCGGCGACCCCCGCATCGACGACCTGCATCGATACTCCCAGGGTATTGCAAAACACGTTCGCGGCGGCGCCACCCTGAAGGAAGTTGATGAGCATTTGGCGGGTGACAGACTGTGGATAGGCTGACACACCCTCTAGTGCCATGCCGTGGTCGCCGGCAAATATCGTTAAACCGCACGAGGACGTGTTAGGCGATAGGGAGCGCTGAAGTCGCGCGAGCTGCGCGGCCAGCGCTTCGATGCGGCCGAGTGACCCCACTGGCTTGGTCTTTCCGTCGATCAGTGCCTGCAGTCTGGTTTCGAATGCGGCGGATGAAAGATCGTCTGTGACAGAGTCAGGCGGTGGAGGCATGATGAGCATTCCGAAATATCTGCGTCAAAAACACCGGTCGATTCGCGTGTTGTGCCAAGTCTCTAAACCGGTCGGCGCAGTGTAACTGAAGTGGGCACACGAGCAGTATGCCGATTGCGTCAGTCGGACAATGATTCAACAGGCGCCGCGATCGTCATCACGCTGTCGCCCTGGCGGATCGGTGGACCCGCCAGTCCATAAATGCCATGCCCGGAAGCGGGTGCGATCACGGTTTCAACGACCTTGCCTTGGTAATCCCGAAGCGTGCCGAGAATGTCGCCCTTTTTTACTGGTCCGCTGTGACGGGTGGGTGTCCACAAACCGCTGTGATTGACAGGGACCGATTGGGTGCCGTCGAACAATCGGGGTTTGACGTTGTCTTTGGCGGGTAAGGGTTCCAGCATGCCCAAAAAGGCCAGCGCCCGACTCAGTCCGTCGACGATCAAGTTTACGTCTTGCTCACGGCGACTGCCGTTTTGTCCCACCTCGACGAGCACGGTGGGCAAGCCCTGCGCCACCGCTTGCCGATTTAACGAACGGCGTCGATCAACCTGCGCCTGTGTGTTCATTTTGTACCGGACAACGTTTGGAAAGCCCATCGCCAACGCCACTCCGAGCGCCGTGTCGTAATCGCTCGCGAGCGGCCCACCATACACGCCGATGAACGCCTCCAGCCATTCGGCGCCATCACCGCTATGAACATCGAAAACAAAGTCCGCTCTGGGGATGACCTGGGAGGATAGGGCGTAAGCAATTCTCTCAGTTTGAGTGCCGTCCGGCGTCCCGGGAAACGACCGATTGAGATTTTTACGGTCGAATGGGTTCACATACGGAGAGCGGTTTTCAAAGGCCGGTATGTTGGCCACTCGCACGATGATCAACGTGCCGCGCAGTGTCGACGGTGCTAGGCGTTCGATCAGTCGATCTGCGGCGATAATGGGTGCAAATTCATAGCCATGCACCCCTGCAACCATCAACGCTGTGGGGCCGTTTTCGGTACCGCGAATAACCGACAGTGGAATGTGGGTTGCCGGTGCGCGTTCCGAGGCGTCGATAGGGAGTGAAAAATGATGAGTCTCGCCGATCCCAATGGCAAACGGGTCGGTATGAGGTGGCTCTTGGGCCAGCACGAACGGATTGTGGGTCAACCACGCGGCAATCGTCAGCATCAATATTAATCGATATTTCATGACACGGCCTTCACACTCATTTGCATCATCAAACACTATAGTTCAATCAACTCAAATTGTGTTAACGTCCGCTTGTGATCATCCATAGCAATAAAGTACGTTTTAGCTTGGTGCTGCTTCTGGTAGTCGGCCATGCGTACGCCATTGCACACGCGGCTGAACACAGCATTGGTCATCACGGTCACGAATGTCAGCAGTGCGTCTATGGCGCTCAAAATGACGATAATTCCGACGCCATGCTGGAGTCTGCACCCGACGCGGTTATTCGATCACACCGCGATCAGCCCGACTGTTCCACCGTTGATCACGATCCTCTTGTCGTCGATTTTGTTCTCCCCCCGCCAACCGGTCCCCCTACTGCCGACTGATCGACTCATTTAAGTGACGTGACACTGAGGCCTGCGCTGAAGCCAGCACAGTGCCGTGTTCGCCCATGTGGCGAATCAATGTTGGTTGTCCGTTTGTAGTTCGTGACGTTCACACAAGGTGTGTGCGCGTTTGCTTCGTGTAAATTTTGAACATTGTAGGGGATTCATCATGCTTAGTTATAAGCAAACTTGTCCGGGCGTGCGGCGTGCCGGACGCCGACCTGTGGCTTACGGCGTGTTGCCATTGGTCACCGCGGTTGCGTTTTCATTGGCAGGACCCGGCGCCTTGGCGCAGACTGAGGATTCGTCGAATCAGGTAGTCGAGAATGTGTTTGTCATCGGTGAGCGGCGCGCCTACCAGGGTGCCTTCGATACACAGGAAGTGCCATCAGTCACCCAAGTCGTGGGAGCCGAGCTGATTGAAGAAGTGGGCGCGCTCAACCTCAACGAGGCGCTGGATCTGTCCGCGACCGTTGCGCGGCAGAATAACTTTGGTGGCTTGTGGAACAGTTTTTCTATCCGTGGTTTTTCTGGTGACATTAACCTTCCAAGTGGGTTTCTCGTTAACGGATTCAATGCCGGTCGAGGCTTTGGCGGGCCCCGTGATCTGGTCGGTATTGAAGCGGTTGAAATCTTAAAAGGACCTCGGTCAGCCTTGTTTGGGCGTGGTGAGCCAGGCGGTACCGTAAATTTGGTGACGAAACGCCCCGAGTTTGAGACGGGTGGCAACGCTCGCTTGACGCTCGGCAGTTGGCAACAGGTTCGTGTCGAAGGCGACTACCAAACCACCTTCGGTGTTGATGATGGAGTGGGTTTGCGCCTGGTCGGCTTCTATGAAGATGCGGAGAGTTTTCGGGACACCGTTGAAACCAATCGCATCGGCTTTTATCCGTCGATCACATTTAATTTGACCGATGAAACGCGCTTGACGTACGAACTGGAATACACCGAGCAGGAAATTCCGTTCGATCGGGGTGTCGCGTTTACCGAGGACTTTGGCTTTACGCCGCGCGACACCTTTGTAGGCGAGCCGGGTGACGGTCCAATCGATACCGAAGTCGTCGGGCATCAGCTTGAACTTCAGCATAACTTCTCGGACAACTGGAGTTTGCTCGCCGGTTTTGGATTCCGCACCACATCCCTGGAAGGGAACGCGTCGGAGACCAACTTTGGTGGTCGTCAAACGCTGTTTCTCGACGGCCAAACGCTGTCGCGTTTTTTCCGTTTCCGCGACTTTGACTCCGACTACACCGTATTGCGTGCCGAAATAGCAGGTCAATTTGATACGGGCAGCGTGCAGCATCGACTGCTGTTCGGCATGGACTACGATCAGTTCGAAAACAGTTTGTTTATATTGCGCTTCCGTCCCGGCTTTTTCCCGGCTGGAACCGATATCAACACACTGGATCCGGCGGAGTATCTGTTTCTCGACGTGTTTAATCCGGTTTACGGCCAGTTTCCTCAGCCTGTTCCGGGTCCGAACACCGATCGTGAGGAAGATCTCGATGGGTTCGGTTTTTACCTTCAAGATCAAATCGACATCACCGAACAGTTTCAGGTTCGATTGGGGTTGCGATGGGATGACTTTGAGCAGGATTTGACCAATCTACGTGCGGACCCTGTGACGACGACCACATCGTCGGACACTCGAGTCTCGCCTCAGGTCGGTGCTGTGTATTTGGTTAACGATGGTTTCAGCGTCTACGGGTCTTATGGCGAAGGTTTCCGTCAGCAAACGGGTTCCGACTTTCAGGGTAACCAGTTTGATCCCAATGTCACGGAGTCAGCAGAGCTTGGCTTCAAGCTGGATTTGAGCTACTTCAATAGCAATGTCAACGGTTCGCTGACCGCAACGATCTTCCAAGTTGATCAAAGCAATATTTTGGTCAACGACGATCGTCCCGAAGCGGTGGCGGCGGGGTTCTTCTCGCGCTCGGCGGGTGAAGCTCGGAGTCGCGGTCTCGAACTGGACGCTAATTTGGAAACCCAGAGCGGATGGAGCGTATGGTTTTCGTATGCGTTTACCGATGCGGAATTTACCAACAGTAACCCCGACGCCGATTTCGGTGCTCAGATTGAAGCCGGTGATTCACTGATCAATTCGCCTGAACATCAGTTGAACGTCCAAGTGAGTAAACGGTTTGATGTTAATGGCCGGGCGGCTCAGGTGGGCGCCGGTTTGCAGTATACCGATGAGCGTTTAGGTTGGACGGCGTTCGATTTCTTTTTGCCAAGTTACACAACGGCAAGATTGTTTGGTGAGATCGAATTGACGGACGCCGTAACCGTGCGGCTTGATGTCGACAATCTCTTCGATGAGACGTTTTATACCAACTCGTTCGCCGATGTGTGGGTCGAGCCCGGTACGCCGCAGCGCTTCCGCCTGTCGGCACTGTTCGACTTTTAGGAGTGACTCCGATGTCGAATGCTCTTTTGGTCGCGGATAACCTGACAGTGTCTCGTGGCGGTCGACAGGTGCTCGACTCGGTGAGTTTTGCAGTTGAGAAGGGCGGCGTGTTCGCCCTTCTCGGCGGCAACGGTGCCGGGAAATCGACGACCCTGCTCACCCTACTTGGTTTAATTACGCCGACTTCGGGTGAGGCCCGTATCAATGGCAATCGCGTGCACGATAATCTTGCTGAGATCCGGCGAATGACGGCCTATCTGCCCGAATCGGCCAATCTCTATCCGCATCTCACGGCGCGAGAAAACCTGGATTACTTTCTGGCACTTGCCGGTTTGCGTCGCTCGGACGCCGAAATCGAGCAAGCGCTTCATAAAGTCTCGCTCGCGTCGGACGCGCGCCATCGCCGACTGGCCGAATATTCTAAAGGAATGCGGCAAAAGGTGGCGATCGCACTGGCGGTCTTGCGCGATACACCTTTACTACTATTGGATGAGCCCACCTCAGGGCTCGATCCGGTGGCGGTCGATGAGTTTAATGCGCTGATTGTGGAACTGTCGGCGGGTGGTACGACCGTCATGATGGTGACGCACGATGTGTACGGTGTGTGCCACGTCGCGCGAAGCGTTGGACTGCTTCGCCACGGCAAGCTGGTCTCGGTGTTTGATGCGCCGGAGGGCGGGAACTTTGATCCCGAGACATTGCACGAAGCGTTTACAAGTCGGGGTGTGGCATGAACAGCGCGTTGCGCATCGCGCTGGAAGAGTGGCGATTCTGGTTGCGTTCCCGATTGGCTATCAGCGCCGCCGCATTGATGTTTGTGCTCATTGTGGCGGCCGTTGTCAGTACCGTTTCGCGAATGCAGTCTGAAGCCGAGACTCGCCACGCTATGCAGGATGCCGCTGAAAAAACGTTTCTCGCCCAGCCTGACCGTCATCCCCATCGCATGGTGCACTACGGGCATTACGTGTTTCGCGCTCCGGCTCCGCTTGCTGTGATCGATCCAGGTGTCGATCCTCTGACGGGTACGGTGATGTTTCTGGAAGGGCATCGCCAAAATTCGGCCACCTTTCCGGCGACTTACGATACGCCTTATGCCGCCGGTTTTCGGTTGCTGACGCCCGCCTTTACCTATCAGGTGCTGGTGCCTCTTGTACTGATCGTCGTGGGGTTTTCAATCATGGCCCGTGAGCGAGAACTGCAAACCGACACGCAGCTTGTCGCACAGGGCGTGAGTCCACTGACGGTTTGGCTAGGAAAATCGCTCGCTCTGATCGGACTCAGTGTTCTTATTATGCTGCCTTTGGTATGCGCCGCCGTATTGACCTCGCGTGGTGAATCCGGATCCACCGTGGGCACTCTGTTAATGGCCTATTTTTTGTATCTGGCCGCCTGGTCATTTGCCATTGTCGGCTTTTCGGCTCGAGCGCAGACTGCGGCGATGTCTCTGCTTTGGTGTTGCGTGGCGTGGCTTGCAGTGACGATTTTGGTGCCGCGTTTGGCGAGCGATGTGAGCAGTGCGCTCGCACCAGTAGCCGGGAAAATACAAACGGATTTGGCGCTCATCGAAGAGCTGCGCAAATTGGGCGATGGCCATAATGCGTCGGATCCGGCATTTGATGCGTTAAGAGCTCGCGTGCTCGAGCAGTATGGGGTGGACGAAATCGAGAAGCTACCCGTTAACTATCGCGGCATTGTTGCCGAAGCCTCAGAAGCGCGTCTGACCGATGTGTTGAATCAATTTGCCGAAGAGCGGATGCAAAACGAATTGGCCCAAACCCACATCGCTGGTCGCGGCGCGTTTCTTTCACCGATGGTGGCGATCAAGCACGCGTCGTTGCGACTGGTTGGGAGCGATCTTCGCAATCACCATCGTTATCTGCGTGAGGCCGAAGCGGCGCGCTTCGAGTTTGTGCAGGGCCTTAATCGCGCTCATATCCATGACCTCTCCTACCAAGACGATATCAATCGCAATAATGGGGATGAGGCTTCGAGGCGCGCTCGGGTGAGTGCGGATAATTGGCGCGTACTGCAGTCGTTCAATTTTCAACCGACCGCAGCGAGTGATCGTATCCAGGCGGCCGGCGGTATGATGCTGATGCTCTTTCTTTGGTTTGCGGCGATGGCGGTATTTGCTTTTAAAGGTGTCAATAACAGCGAGGAGCGATTCCATGCGGGGTGAATTTCAGCGCGAATGGTGGTTTTTCATGCGTGATCGCCAGGCTGTCATGACGGTGATGGCGGCGTTTTTGTTGGCCGTCATAGCGGTTGGCATCGGCTTGCGTCATGTCGCCATTCAGCACAATGAAATCGCGATTCTAGAAAACAGCACGCTGGCTGATTTGAACGATAAGTTAGCGGATGAAACCGACCCTGGCAGTGCGGCGTACTACGGATTTCGGTTTGTTTACGACCCGCCGAGTGAGTTGGCGTTTGCGGCACGTGGCGTGCGCGATCAGTTGCCGTGGAAGCATCGGCTACGGCTGTTGGCACTCGAAGGTCAAATTTACGAGCACGATAGCGGTAACCCACAGCTTGCACAGGCCGGGAGCATTGACTATGCGTTTCTGATCGCTGTGCTGGTGCCGCTGCTCATCATTTTGATGCTGCATGATTTAGTCCACGTTGAGCGACGTAACAACCGTTTCGATTTGCTGGCGGTTACGGCCGGCAACGCAAGCACAACGATTCGATGGCGTGCCGGTGTTCGGTTGCTGGCGCTGACCGTCGCATTGGTGCTGCCATTTGTGCTCGCGTCCACTTGGTCGGGTGCCAGCGCGTTAAAGGTGACCTGGCTGGTGCTCACGACGGCCGCCTACATTGTGTTTTGGGGGGTGTTGGTGACCGTGTTAGCGCGGCGGGTGCCGACTGCCGCTGCGGCGGCCGCGTCGTTGCTTGGCGTATGGGTGGTGTTGGTGTTAGTTGTGCCGCTAACGGCTGCTTCCATTGCCGAGAGACGCATCGCCGTGCCCGAAGGCGGTGAAATTCTGCTGCAACAACGAGAAGTGGTTAATCGCGCGTGGGATTTACCGGAGGAGGAGACGATGGAGGCCTTCGTAGTAACGCACCCAGAGTGGGCGGACTACGTGGAAACCGGCGACGGCTTCGAATGGAAATGGTACTACGCATTTCAGCAGGTCGGCGATCAGGCGGTGGCCGACGCATCGAGCGCCTTGCGTCGCGGAGTGCGCGAACGCGACGACACTATGGCGGCCGCTGCCTGGCTGTCGCCACCTTTACTTATCGATCGGTTTTTTACACGGCTGGCGCGTACGGATATCTCGGCCTACCAGCGCTACGAGCAATGCGCGCGGCGTTATCACGCGTATTTAAGAAAAGCGCACTATCCGATGATTTTTGATGCAGAGCCATTTGACGTTGGGCCTCTGCTTGCTCTGGATAACACCAAGGCTTGTTCTTAACGGAGCCCTGTATCGGGAGAATGGTCGCTTGCATTTTTAGTGGATTGCGCAACACTTATGATTTGCGCTGAGAAAATCCATGACCATCTCACTCAAAGACGTGACGGCCTTTTTGGCCGTTTATGAGTCCGGGGGCGTAAACGCGGCGTCGAGACGTCTAAGCGTCTCAAAATCCGTTATTTCCAGTAGATTGTCATCGCTGGAAGAGGAGATCGGTACTCCGTTGTTTATTCGCTCGACGAAGTCCACTACACCTACCGGTGCGGGAACCTTGTTCTATCAACGCGCCTCGGCTGTTGCGCGCAGCCTCGAAGATGCGGTCGAAGATGTTCGGCCAGAGAACCGAGGATTGTGCGGTACGTTGCGCATTGCCGCGCCGGTGAGTTTTACGTTGGCGCGACTTCAAGCGCCTGTCATTGAATTTGCCGGTCGCCATCCAGAGCTGCGCGTGTCGGTAAGCCTCAATGATGAGCAGGTTGACCTTGCGACGGGCGTCTTCGACTTAGCGGTGCGGGTGGGTCGGCTGCGCGACTCGACGCTCAAAGCGCGCAAGCTAGCTAGCGCGCGTCGAGTGCTGTGCGCGTCCCCGGCGTATTTGAGCGAGCGCGGTACACCGAAGTCACTTGCGGATTTGATCGATCATGACACGATCGGCTATGCCAACGCTCCGATCAGCCGCGAGTGGGAATTCAAAGACGCCTCGAGCGATACATGGGACCCGGTTAAAGTGGTGCCAAGGTTTGTGAGCAATAATGGTGAGACCATGCGCGCCGCCTTGCTCGCGGGCTTGGGACTGTGTGCAATCCCTGAGTTTTTAGTCGCGGACGACTTGGAATCGGGGCAGTTGGTGCGCGTCTTAGCGGAATACGAACTCACACTCGACGGAATTTATTGCGTGTACATGCCAGGCAGAGAGCAGTCGAAGAAAGTCCGTGCGTTTATCGACCATTTGGTCAGTCACTTTGGTGGCGCGGCCTTGCCGGATTCAGGCTAAGCACAAAAACGACCTGTTTGGTGATCCCGAACACGCTGTTCGTCCTCGCTGACTTAACGCACCAATTCAGAATGTTTATCCTCCTTGCAAGACGAATCGGGAGGGTTAAATGTCTATCCAAAACCGCCTTTTACCATTAAGCGCGTTGGCGCTTTCGTTTCTCACTGTGGGCTGCGCCCACTCGACACCTCCGGCGATGAGCAGCCCTGTCCTAGCATCCGCTGGGGCGTTGGCGTTTGATGAGGGTAACGTGCTCTTTGTCGGTGATTCGAGGGCAGGACTTGTGCATGCCTTTGATCTGAGTAACCGTATCGAAGATCAGTCGGAGTATCAGGTGGGGCGCGCACAGACGTTTGAAGGTCGAACCATCATCGACGGCATCGATCGACAGATTGCGGCACTGCTTGGTGTCGACGCCGATCAGGTGCTGATTAATGACATGGTCGTGCACAAAGCCAGTAAGCAGATCTTTCTTTCGGTGCATCGTGGACTAGGGCCTGACGCGGAGGCACTAATCCTTCGCGTAAACAAAGGCCGTCTTGAGCTGGTTGATACGTCCGGGGCGATTCATACGGCCCAAAGTGTCGGTCCGGTGCCGGATGTCGAAACACTCGAATTCGGACAACCACTCAATAGCCTAGCGATTACCGACATTGATTTCTACCACGGTGAATTATTTGTTGCGGGCGTGTCGAACGATACGTTTAGTTCGACACTGAGGCGGATGAACTATCCTTTCGAGGGCGATGTAAAAACATCGTCCATCGAAATCTGGCACGCGGTTCATGCGCAATATGAGACTCGGGCGCCGATTATCACGCAGACCATCGCAGAGTTGGACGGTGATCCAACCCTCATTGCAATTTATGCCTGCACACCGATTGTGCGAATACCGCTTGAGCAACTCAAAGACGGTGCGAATGTTCGCGGCGACATGATCGGAGAGATGGGTTTTGGCAATACGCCGATAGACATCGTGCACTATGTGAATGGCTGGGATCAGACTCAGAATGTGATCGTAACAAACACCAATCGAAGCGCGGTGCAGATTCCTCTTACCGCGTTAGCCGGCGCCGAATCGATGCCGAGCGGTGAAGGGGTGCCACCAAACTTCACAGTGAGTGGCGTCACGCAATACCCGATGCCACTGAGTGGTACGCTGCATTTAGACACATTGGATGAACAATACGCAGTGGTCATTCGACGCAGTCCAGAGAACGTGCAGAATATCCAGTTGCACACGCTGCCGATGCCGTTTTTCTTTGATCGGGCCGACCACATCGTTGAAATGAACTGGGCGGATGGGCCTGATCCATTCGGATACAAATCGGCGCCCCCAATCCAATTTGACGAATGAGTTCGTCCGGTGGGGCAGTGCGGCGTCTGATCTTCGTCGCGCTTCTATCGATATGGGGTCAAGCGGCGCACGCGGAGCCGTTCGTAACCTTTGACGCACAGGATGCTTCGCTCAGTATTCATCACCTTACTGCGCAACAGCGTCGCGATATCGTTGCGCATCCGGATGCCGTCACATTGCGGCTTGCGGGTGCAACGGGCGGTATGCTGCTCACGGTGATAGAGGAGACACCCACGATCCGAATAACGCCTCGCTTTCGACTTCTGTCCGGTCGTGAGTATGAGCTGTCCATCAAGCGAGACCATGACATTTGGTTTACGGCGCCGGTTAAAACGCCAAGACAACGTGCACCGACGCCGACCGTGCACTCGCTACACCCAACGACCATTCGCGTGCCGGCCAATGCTCTTAAGTGGTACTTACGGTTTTCCGAGCCCATGTCTCGCGGCCAACTCAGGCAGCGAGTCGCGTTGTTCGATGAAGCCGGTCAACAGGTTGAGCACCCGTTTCTTAATCTTAAGCGTGAACTGTGGGACGCCGATCAAACGCAGCTCACCTTGCTGTTTGATCCGGGGCGCGTAAAACGGGAGGTGGGTCCGAACCGGCACGCGGGAGCGCCACTTGTCGCGGGCAAGCGCTATACATTGCTCATCTCTGGTGAGCTACAAAGCGCTGAAGGCCAACCGCTCGGCCAGGATCATCGATTGACGCTTGAAGTGGGTCCCGCCGAGCGCACGACATTCAATCCCGATCGTTGGGTGATCGGGCCACTGCAGTCCGGCTCTCAACGGCCGCTGACGATTGCGTTCGACCGAGTAATGGACGCCAGCGCTGCGCGTCATGCCATTCGTATCCAGGATAATTGTGGCCAAGCTGTGATCGGCACCACTCATTCAGATGGAACGCGCTGGCACTTTACCCCCGTCGATTCTTGGCGGGCCGGTCATTATTCCATCTTGATCGACCCAGCGTTAGAGGACATTGCCGGTAACACCATGGCGGCACCGTTCGATCGGCGCTTCGATCCTGCGCGTCGGCGCGCGCCTGCGCCGGCCTATGCACGACCGTTTTCGATTGGCGAAAATGCGTCAAACGGCGCTCGCCGTTCGATATCGTCAGAGGGTCATTGAGTTGGCTTTGGCAATGGAGGCCTTAATTCCGGATCCAGTAAGGGGCGCCGCGACCAGTCTTCCTCTTTGTACTGCGCTTCTAAGTAATCCAAGATTTGTTTTTCTTGTTCCGGCGGAATGGGCCACAGGTTTTGGGTGGCCTGCATCCAGCGGATAGTCTTGAGCCAAAACGCGCGATCGCCGCGCTGGGTGGTGACCAAAAGCAGCGAATGGCAGCCGCTGCAGTGTGCGCGCACGAGCGCGTCTCCGTCGCCCGGTTTGAGGTCGCTTGCCTGACTGTTCGAGGCCAGCGTAAGAAAAAGCAAAAGTAGTAGGCTCGCCCTCTGCATACGCTAGACCGCTTGAACCGCGATGCGATGACACGCATTGTTTAAATAGCCCTTGGGATTCCAGCCCGGTAAGAGCATCGGTTGTGCGCGGCCCATCTCGTCTGTCGCCCGCACAAAAATCTCATGGTATCCGGTTGAGGGCAGGCGCACATCGGCTTGCCAGGCCTGCCAGGCTAAGCGATTGTCGGGCGCCGCTAATTCGGCTTGTTGCCAGGTGGCGCCAAAATCGCAGCTCGTGTGCACCGCGTCCACTTTGAAATCCCCAGCCCACGCTTTACCGCGCACGCGGAAACGTTTGTTGTGTGGCGCGGTTGAGCCGGACCGTGGAAAAGTGATGAGTGACTTGACCGGCATCGATTCGATTATGCACATGTCCTGCTCGGCGACCTGTGTGCCGGGTGCAACGGGGTCACACGGCACGCGATACGAATAGCCTTGCATTTTCGGTCCGTCATGTACGCGATCACGCACTAATAGCGTGGTTAGCCATTTGCCCGAAACAGAGCCGGGCCAGCCGCCTAAGACCAAACGCAGTGGCGCGCCGTGCAATGGATCGATCGGTTTGCCGTTGAGCTCAAACGCGATTAACGATTCTGCTTCCAAGGCCTTGGCCACGGGCACGCCGCGCGAAATGACCTTCTTGTTCGGGTCGCCCGATAGATGGCGGTCGGCACCTTCGTAGGCGACGTACACCGCGTCATCGCTGACACCGCAATACTCGAGCACCTCTTTTAACCGCACGCCTGTCCATTTGGGACAACCGATTGCACCGGTTGACCATTGATTGCCCGACGCGCGCGGGCGGAACTCGGAGCGACCGTTACCACCACATTCAAGCTGCAAAGCGAGGGTGACCGTCGTGAACCTTTCTTTCAGCTCGCGAATGGAAAACGAAGTGGGGCGCAGACACGATTCGCCTTTGACCTGTAGCGACCAGTTGTCGGCATTCATCGACTTCGGCAGTAATCCATTGTTTCGTACAAACAGATGGCGTGTCGGTGTCACGATGTCATCGAGCAAATGCGCCGGACACTCGGCATTAAGTGGTCGATCGTTTAAAACGCGTAGAGCACTTTTGTCAACGCCGTTTTCCACTGCACGGACTAGCGTGGGCGGAGCGAGCACGAAACTGCCCGCGCTTAAAATAAATGACCGTCGATCGAATTTCATCGCCTCTCCTTACGGGTCTAGAGTGAGGGAGGGACCTCGACAGTCCCACTATCGGGTGTCATGCCCTGTCACTTAAAACGCTCAGTACAGCCGCTTCACGCAATACGGTCGTTTGCGCTACCGAGGTCGCGCCGAAGCAGCAATCGGTGCGCGGCATAGACGCCCTGGTCATGCTGGATCGTGATCCACGCGATCGCTTGGCACGGTAACCGTATTGCCCGAATGGTGATCATAACTTCCCGTTTGACGTTGCAACACATGAAGGGTTGTTTGCCCGACACTCTATTCGAAGCACCATTCTATACCATACAATCATAGACTGTGCTCAGGATGATTTTATATGCGATAACGCACTGTCTCCCAATCGACTCACTCATGTTCATCAAAGAAATTCATATCTATCGAAAAGAACTGCCGATAAAAGACGGTCCGTACATCATGTCGGATATCACACTTGAGCAGGTCGATTCGACCATTGTCGAGATCGTGACCAACACCGGTTTAGTCGGCTATGGTGAGACCTGTCCGCTGGGAGCGGTGTATCAACCGGCGCATGCGCTCGGCGCGAGAGCCGCGTTGAGGCAATTGTGTCCCGGTCTGATCGGTGAATCCCCGCTGGCCATTGATACGGCGCATCGCAATATGAATGAGTTGCTCAATGGGCATCGCTATGCCAAAGCCGCATTGGATATTGCGCTGTGGGATATTTGCGGCAAGCACTATAACGTGCCGCTGTGCACGTTGTTAGGTGGTGCGGTTGCGCCTTCGGTGCGCACTTACTATGCGCTGGGTATTGATTCGCCAGAAGACACGGCGCGACGGGCGAGTGACAAAGCACGGGAAGGATTTTCGCGATTGCAGGTGAAAGTCGGTGGCCGTACGATCGACGAAGACATTGCCACCCTTCATCAAGTCGCCGAGGCAGTGGGTCAGCGTGTTAAGTTAGTAGCGGATGCCAATCGCGCCTGGACCGCCGCGGATCTTCTGCAGGTTAGTACGGCATGCCGGTCAGTTCCGCTGGTGCTTGAGCAGCCGTGTGACTCGCTCCAGGAGATCGCTCGCGTTCGCGCCCAGCTTTGTCACCCTGTCTTTATCGATGAGCGCAGCGAATCCATTGCCGCTATGCTCACCTGCATTGAACGCGGTATCGCGGATGGATTCAGCCTGAAGGCGACGCGTCTTGGCGGTGTCAGCGCGATGCGCACCGCGCGCGATGTCTGTGCGGCGAGGTCTCTGCCTCACACCTGCGACGACGCGTGGGGTGGGGACATTATCGCTGCGGCGTGCGTGCATCTAGGCGCGACGGTGGATCCAAGATTGTTTGAGGGCACCTGGATTGCTGCGCCGTATATCGATGAACATTATGATGAAAAACAGGGTGTCCGGATAGAAGGAGGTCGTATTGGCGTGCCTTTGGGTCCGGGCTTAGGCGTTGTGCCGCCGGCTGGTTTTTTTGGGTCGGCATTGTGCTCGTTTGGCTGACCGAGACTGAACGTGAGATCTTTTCGAGGTGGTCAAAGCGATGTCGACGCAGTGAAGAGTTAATGGAGACGCGCACACACAGGGTGACGCGCGGTAAGTGAGGACTATGATGATCAAATGGCAGATCGTGTTCGGTTTGGTGGTGGCCTTTTTATTGGGCTGTGCTGCAGTAGACGTTGAGCCGGGGGAGGATACGGCGACGCGAAGTGAGGCGGTTACGCACCCGGTGGTGATTCAGGCATCCGTGCCTGCTGATGCGCCGGTGGTGTATGTGGCAGGCAACTTACCTGAACTGGGTCCATGGCACCCAGCGGCACTCAAAATGGCTGGTGACGGCACGAGTCGATCCGTGACCATCCAGGTTCCGCATGGGCACAACCTTCAGTACAAAATTACGGCGGGCTCGTGGGAACAAGAAGGGCTGGGGCCCTCGGCGACCGTGTTACCCAGTTTCACCGCGACGATTACCGAACCCGTCACGCTAACTGCCGCGATAGCCGGGTTTCGCACCGATCCGGTCGCGCTGATCTCCGATTGGCGTGGAAGCGGGGTGAAGGGTGATCTGACGTACTGGACCGATGTCACCTCAACGTTTTTGGAGGAGACACGTCATGTTGTCGTGTGGACGCCGCCCGATTATGCGGCACACCCGGATCGCGACTATGCCGTGATTTACATGCACGATGGTCAAAATCTGTTTGATCCACGCCTGTCGTACACGAACATCGACTGGGGGGTCGATGAGGCCATGATGAAAGGCGCTGAAGAGGGTTTATTTGAACCGGCTATTGTCGTCGGCATTTGGAACACGGCCGCACGACTCAAAGAGTATTCGCCCGACCACCTCGCTCCGCAGTATGCGCGGTTCTTGATTGAGGAGCTCATGCCGCGTGTTGAACAAGACTTTCGCGTGAAACGCGGTCCCGAGCACACCTTTACTATGGGGTCGTCAATGGGCGCGATCGTCTCGTTCTATTTGGTACGCGACTATCCGGAGGTGTTCAGCGGCTGCGGTTGCCTGTCGACGCATATCACATGGTCTGAGCAACAGATCGCTTGGTACAACGGCGAAGATCCGACCGATGCGAATCCAGTACCCTTTTTACTCCGCTCGCTGACGCCCGATGCTGCTATGCCGTCGGGTCAGCGCCTGTATTTTGATTACGGCACAGAAGGGCTCGATGCGCACTATGAGCAGCCGACGCAGGTGTTGGCCCAATGGCTTGAAACGCAAGGATACCGGCGTGGCGACACGCTCAATGTCGAGAAATACGATGGGGCGGATCATAATGAGGCCGCCTGGCGCGCGCGCGTTGGCAAACAGCTCACCTGGCTATTGGCACCTCGTCGCCCCTAGGGCGGCGCGGCCACCGGCAAGACGGGGGTGCTGCACGACGTCGATCGTAGACGCGGTTACGGCACGATTTGGGTCCAAGGGAAAGACAAATTTGGCCCCAAATCGGGGCGGAATCTAATCAATTCTAGAAGTTTGACTTAATCGAAACCCTTAAAATTTGTTGCGCTATTGCAACACGCACAATAATCGGCTAACTTGTTGATTTTATAGAATGAGTTTTTTGCAATGCGCCAATTTTATGGGTCATCCGTTGCAATATTCGTGTGAATTACCGGTGAAACTATTGGTCGGTGTCGAGATGATTTACACCCAGGCGACCCGTGTTATAACCACAACGACTGATTGTTGCGGCCTCACCCCATTCGCGTTGACTTGATGCATCGATGCATTAGAGTCAAGCAGGTTAAAAAGACACAAGCGAGTCATCACACGGATGCATGCAACTTACAATCGCGCTCCAGCCTTCGGACGGGTTGGCGACGTGCCTGGCACATCGGTCTTTACATCACTTAGTAACTGTCTTTAACGATTGAGGTAATCCTCGGGGATTGAACTATGTTTCAAAAGAAGAAGTTGTACACGGCAGTCGCGGGAGCGCTTGCCATAGGCGCGACGGGAACCGCTCACGCCCAGCTTGAAGAAGTATTAGTGACCGCGACCAAACGCGCTGAAAGCGCGCAGGACATCGCGGTGTCCGTGCAGGCTCTGGGCGGCGAGTCGCTCAAAGAATTGGGCGTATCCACGTTCGATGAATACGTTAAATACCTGCCGAACGTAGTTCAGCAAGGTCGCGGTCCGGGCCGTAGCGAGATCTACATTCGCGGTGTCGCGACTGAACAGTCCAACAACACGGTGTCGTCGGTGCAGGGTTCATCACCTGCTGTGGCGGTCTACCTCGACGAACAGCCCGTTTCATTCGGTGGTCGTAACCTGGATATCTATGCGGCCGATCTTGAGCGTGTGGAGGTTCTACCTGGACCTCAGGGCACACTGTTCGGCTCAAGTTCTCAGTCGGGTACGGTGCGTCTGATCACCAATAAACCGGTGCAAGGCGAATTCCAGGCTGGCGTCGACGCCGGTTACGGCTTCATCACCGACGGTGAGAACGTGTCAAACCTCGAAGCGTTCATCAACATTCCGTTGTCTGAGAAGCTCGCCGCACGTGCGGTGGTGTACAACGACACCCAGGGTGGCTGGATCGATAACGTAGCCGGTTCGTTCAACCCCGACGATCAGGCGCTGATCGACGTGATCAACCGCAACCAGATCTTCGGTGCCAACATTCTAGACGGCGCGGAAGTTCGACGTTCAAACAACAGCGACCTGATCGAAGACGACTGGAACAAGGCGGTCTACCAGGGTCTGCGTCTGAGCCTTGCTTACGACATCAACGACGACTGGAACCTGCTGGTGGCTCACGCTAGCCAGTCGCTGCGTACCGACGGCACGTTCGAATATTCGCCGGTGCTCGGCACTGACGACCAGTCTCAGCTCTATTCGCCTGACGAAAACCAAGACGACTTTGGTCTGACGACTTGGACCCTCAAGGGCCGAATTCGAGGCCTGGATGTGGTGTACACCGGTGGCTTCCTCGATCGTGAGGTGTACCAGCTCACCGATTACACGCTGTACAGCTTCGGTGGCGGCTATCAGGTCTACTACATCACGACCGGCGGCTACACCACTGCCGACACGGTTTACGATTTCCGAAAGCAGTACGTGGACAACACCGACAACGAACGCACCACCCACGAGCTTCGCTTCCAGACCGATGCCGACAAACGTTTCCGCGGCACGTTCGGTCTGTACTTTGACGAATCGCAAACCGAATCCGTTGGTGAGTTCCAGTACTTCGGTGCAGTGGACGCCGGGTTCGACGTGGCTAACCAAGCGGGTGACGGCACGGTTGAGGGCACGACCGATAACTTCGGTCACGGTCAGACCACAATCTTTGTCAACGATTTCACGCGTAAAGAAGATCAGTTTGCCGTGTTCCTCGACGTCAGTTTTGACCTCACTGATTCGCTGACCTTCAGCGCTGGTGCGCGAAACTACGACATCGATTTTGCGCTGCTTGGACACACCGGCTCATCGTTTAGCTGTAAGGGTGTGGATCCGGCGACGCTGCCTACTGAATTCGGACCAGGACCCGGTAACCCAGGGCCTCGAGCGATTCCTCGACCCGACGGCACACTTGGCTGTGACGCATTCAACGGCAACAACGTGACCGCGCGTCTTCGCGACCAAGCCACGCTCGCCGCATCCGGTGCAGCTGGGTTTGAAAACCTCGACGCCAACGGTGTGGCGAATGAGTCCGATACCATCACTCGTTTCACGCTCGACTGGAAACCGAATGATGATCTACTGCTGTTCGCGACGATTTCTGAGGGGTTCCGACCTCTGGTGAGTAACCGAAACGCGGGTGTGCCCTCCGGTAACCAGTCAGGTGTATTCGCCGGCTATGTGGTACCAGCGGTGGCCGTGACTGACGAATTGACCAACGTTGAGGTCGGCTTCAAAGGCGACTTCCTTGGCAATCGACTGCGTTGGAACGCGACCTACTACAATTCGGAAATCGAAAACCTGCAAACCACTCGCTTTGACCCCTCGAACATCGCGTTCTTGGTGTTCATCGAGAACGTGGGTGATGCGGATATCCAAGGTATCGATACCGATCTACAGTGGGCACCTACCGACAATCTCACCATCACCGGTGCGGCGAGCTGGGTCGATTCCGAAATCACCCGACTCAACCCTCAGCTTGAAGGTATCGCGGTGCCGGTTGGCAGTGAACTTCCGTTTACCGCCGACTTCTCGTTTAATGTGCGGGCTCGTTACGACTGGCGCCTGAACGGCTTTGGCGCAGATGCGTTTGTGCAGGCCGGTATTACCTATACCGGTGACAGCAAAGCCGGCATTATCGGTAACGCTTATCTTGCGGAAGACACAACACGTCGAATTTACGGCGTCGGATCTGGTCTTCAGATTGAGAACGAGGGTGGCACGTTCGGTTCAACCGAAGTGGCCTCAGACTCACCGGGATCGGTTGGTACAGTGGTTGTCAATGGCGAAGAGTTTTTCCAGAACGGTCGCTATGTTCAGGAAGCCTACACGCTGTTCAATTTCTCAGCCGGTGTACGCAAGGATAACTGGGGAGCAGAGTTCTACATCGATAACCTCGGCGACGAGCGTGGTGTCACTCACATCTCTACGTTTGACTACGTCCCGACTGTGACGAGTACCCGTCCTCGCACGATCGGACTGCGTTTCTCGTACGACGTCGAATAAGCGCTAACGCGTAAACCAAAAAAAGCGGGCGTTCAGCCCGCTTTTTTTTTGTCCTGTCGCCGGGTAACACTGCTTAGTCACATGCCGGGCGCAGTTGAGCGAGGTCGTCGACAACAGATTGCAGACCGGGCATGACCCGATTGATTTCCGTTTCATAACGTTTCCATTTATTCGGATCGGGCGGTGAAACCGTGTATTGAGAGAGCGGGCTTTTTTCGCTGGCCAGCGCTTGCATACGAGGGCCAAACGGTACGTCTGCAAACGAACATAGGCGTTCAACGGTGGTGGCCTTGTCCGAGACGAGTTGCGAATAGCTCACGGAGCACCACGCATCGGCAGGGAGGTCGGCAAGATCGCTCAAAATTTGGCGATTGGCACTGGCCCATTGGAACGCCGCAATATCGGCCATGGGGTGATCGGCAAGGGCGCGCCAGCCCTCTGGAAGCAGCAGCGACCAAGGCAGTCCGTGCCAGCCGGGCAGGTTGGGGTAGGTAACAAAGCGACCCGATTGCCACGCCTCCATAATACTGGCCACGCTTTGCTGTGGATTTCGATGTAGAAAGATAAAACGCGCATCGGGGAACACAGCACGCAAAAACGGAATACGCAGCGCGTTTTTCGGCGTCTTTTCCAAAAAGCGACATTGCGCTAAACGTGTTTCGGCCGGAATGTCGGCGAACAGCGTGCCACGCGCGTTTTTTAGGTTGCCCAAAAAGCGTCGAATGAGCGCATCGACTACGCCTGGCGTGGCGTTCTCGCGACCCAGTGCGTTTGAATCAAAGTGGCGCGCGGCGGGGTGAAGGGTCCGAATGGACTCAATTTCAACGTGACTTTCGTCACCCGTTGTCCAAAACTCAATATTCTGCCGCATGAGTTCAAACAGCAGCGTACTGCCGGAGCGCGGTGCCGCGACAATAAACACCGGGCGGTCGAACAAAGAGGACGACATCAGAGCGCCGGCTTCATTAGATCCGCGCGCCATTAAGAGTCTGTCGTCATTAAGCGTGCTGAGCCAGCTGTGCAAAACAGTACGGACACTTGAGCCGTTGGCGCTAAACGTCGCGCCGTCCAGCATCGATTCAACAGTCGCTTCGAAGTCTCGAATAAGCGTTTGGTAGGTGGATATTCCTTCCTGCAAGTCGCCGTAACGCGACCAGGCCGAGCGCCAATCGTGGCGAAACGCACTGGATGCCGCTATGAATTTAGGTGATTGCGTGATTCCGCATCGCGTGGGTTCTTGAGTAAAATCGTCAAGCAGTGCATCCACGTCGTTTGGTGTGCGCACGGCTACGCTGTTGAAGCGTTCGTATTCGAGAGTCGGTGAGGCGCTGGCGTCATAGGCAACGTGCTTCAGGGCGCCGTTCTGACCGTGAGCGAGCGACTCATCTACCTGTTGCCAAAACGCAGCGCTGCCGGTCGTGTCGACGACTAAATGCACTCGTCGGCTGGCGCCTCGGTTGTATACGGCGTGCTCTTTCCAGTTATCAAAGATCCACGCTTCACCTTCAGCCATGTTAACAGTGCTATGGCCAATCGATTCAAAACTGACCTCGCTGTCGGTCACGATCGGGATATGAATACGTACTCGATGACGCCAGCTGTAATCGATATCGCAGTGCGGGCGCACCTGACAACCGGGTTCGAGTCGCATCAGACGTGAGCGCCCGATGACTGAGCCAAAGGCTGCCAGCACTTGACGAATATAAGGGCAGCGTTCCAGGTGGGGGGTGGCTTCCATAGGTCCGGTGTAACGATTGTTGCGCCCACCTTCTGACGACACCAAAATCAGCGCTGTATTGCCTTCGAAGCCTTGTGGATGCGTGTCCCAATCGCTGTCGGAAAACTGCGCTATCTCATGTTGAAGTTGCGACGCATCAAATCGCAGTGGGAGGCGAATGAACTCATGGGGAAGCTTCATGGACTTATGGTACCGGCAATTGGCCGGAATTTCCCTGCCCAACGGTGTGCAATGGGCTGATACACGCAGTGGTTATCTGTTTCTAAGGCGCGACAGCCCGCGATGAT
Source organism: Pseudomonadota bacterium (assembly GCA_039028935.1). Lineage (NCBI taxonomy): Bacteria > Pseudomonadati > Pseudomonadota > Pseudomonadota bacterium. Next base: position 25,027 of record JBCCHD010000001.1, read on the forward strand.
GTCGGGTGTTGCATCGTCTTAATCACGCACGTTGCTGTCGGTGTTCGCTGGGGATGCATCAGCCTATTGGTTATCGTTCTAGGGTAAAATCTGGGGCTGGACGCAGGCGACTCTCTGCGGCCTCATCGCCGTCATCAGGAAGTGCTAATGAGTACCAAGCCCGAATCGCCAGTCGCTCCTCCCGGTGGCGGCAAACGCAGCGCATCCGCCGCTGACTACGCGCAGCAGCTGGCTATGCAGGGTAAATTTGCGGAGAGCCTGCACGTGCTGGACGACGCTGGGCAGTCGGCGCACACCATTGAGGGGCTGTATGTCAGAGCGGTGTGCTATCGCAAGCTGGGACAAACTCAAAGCGCGTTGGCGGCACTTAAAGCGCTTAACGATCTGCCTGGCGACTATGCGCGCGCCTATCAAGAGTTAGGGCACACGCATATGGATGTCGGTGCCACTGCCAAGGCGCTGGTGGGCTATGAGCATGCCGTGAGGCTGAATCCGGCACTGGTGGCATCGTGGCGAGCATTGACCAAACTGTACCTCGATGGGGGGCAGCCAGCGGCGTTAGCCCATGCTCAAGATCAGTTGCGCCAACTCGAGCAACTTCCACCTGAGCTGCAGTCGGTAAAGAGCCTGCTTCATGAGGGTAATTTGGAGCAGGCTGATCGACTCTGCCGACACTTTCTAACTCGCAATAAAACGCATGTCGAGGGAATGCGCTTGCTTGCCGAAATTGCGATCAGACACCGCATTATCGACGATGCCGAATTCCTGCTAGAAAGCGCCGTCGCGTTCGAGCCAAAGCACGTGGGCGCACGCGTGGATTACGTCAATATATTGCTTAAACGACAACGGTTCGAAAACGCGAGGGACATAGCAGAGGAGCTGGTCAACGAATTTCCAGACAACCATCAGTTCCTGGCATTGCTGGGCGCCTCCGAGCTTGGTGTCGGTAACACCAATCGGGCCATCGATGTGCTTTCAGGGTTGGTCGATGCGAAGTTCAATTTGCGCAGCTCGTTGCTGGCACTCGGGCATGCCCGCAAAACGGCTGGTGATTTCGACCAAGCGGTGAGCGATTACCAATCGCTTTATCACCATATTCCCGATTTTGGTGATGCGTTTTGGAGCCTGGCGAATACCAAAACTTATCGCTTTGCCGACGACGAAATTCAACACATGCAAACGTATGAGGCGAACGAATCGACATCGATTGTCGATCGCGTTCATTTTTGTTTCGCACTCGGCAAAGCGTTTGAGGACCGTGCTGATTATGACCGTGCGTTCGACTATTATGAACGCGGAAACCAGCTGCAAAAACAGTCGCTCGATTACGCTCTACCTGCTTTTGATAAGCGTGTACAGCGTCAAATCGAAGTGTGCGATCATACGCTCTTTGAGCGACGCAAGACGGTTGGCTGTCCAGATCCTGATCCCATTTTTATTCTGGGTTTGCCGCGTGCTGGGTCTACGCTACTAGAACAGATTTTGGCGTCGCATTCTCGGGTTGACGGTACGTTAGAGTTGCCGAATATTTTGAGTCTTTCTCGTCGGCTGCTCGGTCGGGCACCCGCCAAGCCAGGCGAAGAACCACAGTATCCGCGCATTTTGGGTGAGCTAGACGACAGTTATTTCGAACGCTTTGGTCGTCAATATCTCGACAATACGCAAGTCTTTCGGCAGGGTGCCGAATTTTTTATCGACAAGATGCCAAACAACTTTTTGCATATTGGCTTGATCAAACTGATCTTGCCGAACGCAAAGATTATCGATGCTCGTCGTCATCCTATGTCCTGCTGTTTCAGTGGATTTAAGCAGCTGTTTGCGGAGGGTCAGGAGTTCACTTACGGTCTCAGCGACATCGGTGCGTACTACCGAGAATATGTGCGCATGATGGATCATTGGGATAACGTGCTGCCCGACTTTGTGCTGCGAGTTCAGCATGAAGATGTGATCGATGACCTCGAGGGGCAGGTGCGGCGGTTGCTCGATTTTTGTGATTTGCCATTCGAGCAGTCGTGTGTGGACTTCCATAAAACGGAGCGGAATGTGCGTACCCCAAGTTCTGAGCAGGTGCGTCAGCCGATTTTTCGAACGTCCATGGAGCAGTGGCGACATTTCGAAGATCAGCTCCAGCCGCTCATCGATGCGCTGGGTCCGGAAATCATGGAACGATACCCGATCTAGGCGCACACGCTGCCGTGATTGTTTCGCACACACATCGATTTATCTTCTTTGCGGTGCCGCGCACGGCGACCCATTCGGTGCGTGCGGTACTTGCACCGCATTTAGGCGATGACGATTGGCAGCAGGAACGTTTGGACAGCGCGCACCGTTTGCCCATTCCTGAGTTGGCCGGGGCCGGTCACGGGCATCTCGGTGTGCGCGCCATCAAACCACACTTGCCCGAGGAAGTCTTTCAGCACTATTACAAATTTGCTTTGGTGCGGCATCCGTATGATCGGTTTGTGTCGGTGTGTTCTTTTCTTAATCGTGACAATCCTGACTTTGCGCATGACCCGGAGCAGTGGATGTGGGACGCGTTAGAGCGCGAGCGATTTCGAGCGCGTCTGCTCGTGAGGCCCCAGATCGCGATGCTGGTTGATGAATCCGGTGAATTGGCGCTCGACTTTATTGGTCGTTACGAGGCGCTGGCCGAGTCCCTGCGCAATGTGGCTGCCAGACTTGATCTGCAATTGGACGACTTACCGCACAGGAACCGGTCACCCGATGCCATTCGTTTGGCCGCACTGACGCCGCGGCTACGCCGTGCGCTCGATGCGTTCTACGCGGCTGATTTTGAGGCGTTCGACTATGATCGGGCGAACTAAGACCGAATCGGTTTTCTCAGCTATCGGCCTGAGTCCCCGTTATGCCGACAGGCGACGACGAGCACCCCCATTTAAAAGGCCCTCCCGGCAAACGCGCACGACACCGAGTGAGTCGCCGCATTGCGCTGGTCACCGTGGGATCCCGCGGGGGGTGATAATTGCGCTGTCAGGTGAAGTAGGGCAACAGGTCGGGCCGCAGAGCGGCGCGGACGATGCGCTGCATGACGATTGGTGTGGCGCCGAGGTCATTGCTTTTTGTGGTGAGTGCGCGGGGTGGCGGTAGTGCCGCGACCGCGCGCTCGAGTAGCGCCTGATACACCGGGAATCCAGTTCGAGCGTAGCCATGCAGTGCCCAGGTGCTACGCCAGTCTCGATACAGCGTCCGCAGTGTGGTTTGTAGCGCGGCCAGTGCTTGTGGGTCGTTTTGTGTATTGAGCTTAAGATCTTCAATGAGATCGTCGCCGAGCGCGCGCATTTCACCTGGCGCGAGTACCGGGGTTGAATTGAATCGCTCGGTTTGAATCGTGTGTCGGCCGGATTCGTCAAAGACCAACGGCGACTCGGGCGGACTGAGTTGTTCGTACAGAACCCGTTCAACGTTGGCCCAGAATGCGGCGGAACCGGCCGTGTCCAGCACCAAGTGAATGCGACGCGCTGAGCCACCATTCACCACGCGATGCGGGCGCCAGGAGTCGAAGATCCAGCATGTGCCAGCCGCCATGTGGATGTGATCGTCGCCGCAATAAAATTGTACGTCGGCGCTGGTGACAATAGGAATGTGAATTCGAACGCGTGAAAACCAATGATAGTTGAAATCGACATGACGACTGACCTCCGCGCCGGCATCGAGCGCCATCAGACGAGAGCGACCATAGACCTCGCCGATGTGGTGCATGCACTGTTGTAGATACGGGCTGTCTTGCAGGTGCGGCGTGGTCTTCATCGGCCCGTCAAACGCATCATTATTGCCGCCATCCCGCGACACAAGCGGCAACGCTTCGTTGCCGTTCATGCGAGATGGGTGAGGCAGCCATTTACGTGATGAAAGCTGCTCAACCTCGTACTGCAGGCGCGTCGTATCGAATCGATACGGTAGCTGAATGAAAGGTCGTTTGAGTTTCATGAGCGATTAGATGATTTCCAGCGTCAGGTTGAGCGGTGTTTAAAGAGCAAACATAGGATGTCGGATCAAAGGTCACAGAACGATAGTAATTGCGTGCCGTTGCGCGCACACTCCTATTGTTACCCGTTTGAGTATAGCTAATGTCGACTGACTCATCATCTACACAGATTGCCTCACGCGATTTGCGTGACGGCATCGTCGCCGGCCTATTCGCCTATTTTGCCTGGGGTGTGCTGCCGGCCTACTTCAAGTTTATGGGTCATGTGCCGGCGGCCGAGATGGTGGCTCACCGCATTATTTGGTCCGTGCCGTTTGGTGCGCTGATCATCTTATTGCGCCGCCAGTGGGGAGAGGTGTTAGGCGCTTTTTTCACGCCGCGTACGATCGGACTCCTGTTCGCAACGTCGTTGCTCATCTCGATCAATTGGGTGATTTACGTTTGGGCGGTGCAGAATAATCAGGTGTTTCAGGGCAGTCTTGGCTATTACATCACGCCCTTGTTTTACGTGTTGGTTGGCGTGGTGTTTTTCGGCGATCCGTTTCGTCGCTTTCAAAAGCTTGCCATTGCTAGCGCGACGCTTGCAGTACTGTCGCTGATTTTCTTGGGCGGGCAATTTCCAGCGATTGCTCTGGCGCTCGCGTTTTCCTTCACGTTATATGGCTTGATTCGCAAGACGGTCGAGATAGGCGGGATGCCGGGTTTGTTCATCGAGACGGTGATTCTGTTGTTGCCGGCGTTCGCCTATCTTTGGTGGCTCAATCAAAACGGATCGCTGGTGTTTCGTTTTGATCACCCGCGCGCTGGTGTCGATTTCATGTTGTCCGGTCCCTTCACTGTATTGCCGCTTTTGATGTTTGCGCTCGCTGCGCGACGCTTAACGTTGTCAACGATCGGCTTTATGCAGTTTATTGCACCGACGATGCAGTTTTTGATGGGAGTTTACTTTGGCGAGCCGCTTACGCCGGCTGTGTGGGGTTGTTTTACACTGATTTGGCTCGCAGCGGGACTCTATGGCTACGATGCCTGGCGACATGCTCGTCAGCAGCGGCCGAATGTAAAGTCGAGCTAGGTGGCGGTCATGGATACGTATCAGATCCCGGCTGAGCGGTTTGAGCATCGGATTGATATTAAGCGCAGCACGTTTATTACGTGTATTGGCCACACCCGAGGTGTAGCCGCCGCAAATGCCTTCGTTCAAGAACAGCGCGTGGCCTTTCCCGACGCCAATCACCATTGCTATGCCTATATTGCCGGCGCGCCCAATGACATCTATCAGGTGGGTAAGAATGACGATGGCGAGCCGCGCGATACCGCTGGTAAACCGATGCTCAATGTCTTGACGCACTCGGGAATCGGTGAGATTACCGTCGTTGTTGTGCGCTATTTCGGTGGCGTTAAACTTGGTGCGGGTGGTCTGGTTCGCGCTTATACGCAAAGCGTCAGTGTGGCGCTGACCGAGCTGCCAACACAATCTTATGTTCGTTGCGACCCATTGATCGTTGCGCTGCCTTACACACTGCTCGGACGTCTAGAGCATTGGCTCGATGCCTCTCCTGCGCAAATTTTGGATAAGCAATTTGGTGCGCACGTGACGCTCACGCTGTCTGTGCCAGTCCGCGACATCGACGCCCTAAAGGAGGCCATTACCGAGCTTGGCCAGGGCTCGATCGACATCTTACCCGAGAATGAGAGCGAGTCTGAATGAGCGCAGCGATAGGTCACTCAATAACACTCATGCTAGGCTCAGGATAATTCGCCGCAACAGGAGATCCGTATGGCAAACGACGCGATTGTCGAACTTGAACAGAAAATCTACGGCCTGACACTTGAGCTCAATCAGCTTAAGCAGCAAGCGGAGCGTGTAGAAGTGCCGAACTATACATTTGAAACCAATGAAGGCACCGTGCATCTGAGCGAGCTGTTTGGTCAGCACGACAGACTGATTATGATTCACAACATGGGGCAAGGTTGTCGCTACTGTACGCTTTGGGGTGATGGCATAAACACCTTTCTGCCGCATTTGGAAGCCGCGGCCAGTGTCGTCATGGTGTCCAAGGATTCGCCGTCTGTGCAACGCACTTTTGCCAACGGCCGAGGCTGGCGTTTTCGAACGGCCTCTCACGGCGGCGGAGACTATATTCGCGAGCAAAGTGCCGTGCCTGGCCAGGACAATTATCCCGGCGTGGTTGGGTACGAACGAGACGGTAATGCAATTTTTCGTACCAACGCGTCTCCGTTTGGACCTGGTGATTTGTATTGCTCTTTTTGGAACTTGCTGGGCGTTATTGGGCTGGACGAGAAGCAGTTTACACCGCAGTACGCCTATTGGCAGCGACCGCAAACGCTCGATGATGGCGGCGAAAATGTGTTGGACTAAACGCGTCGAGAGTCGTAGTGGATGCGGTCACTCTTTCGCAACTGATTCGGAAACACGCCAGACAAAGTAATGTATGCCAATTTTCTCGGCGAAACTTGGGTTGCCCGGCAAATACGGCCGCGGCTCCGTTGATTCGATTTGTTCAATGCCGTGTTCTGCTCGAAGTGCCGAGAACAGCGCGTGCTGATCGCGCTCGACATACAAATCTTGCCGTTGCGTAAAGACAATTATCCCGCCGGGTGACGTGACCCGAATCAGTTCTGACAGAACAGGCTCAAGGTCATCGATGTAAGTGAACACGCCGATGCTCACTGCACCAGCAAACTGTTGGTCTTGGAACGGCAGTGGTTCGGATAGGTTTAACGCCAGCACAGCTCGGTAAAATGGGGTGCCCTTGGCGATCGCGATTGAATCGGCAGAGAGGTCCGTGCCGGTGATGTGTGTAAATCCGGCCGCGTTGAGCGCCTGACCGGTGAGTCCCGTGCCGCAACCCGCATCGAGCACCGGCGCGGTGCGGGCGACATATTGGCCTAGGTACTGTGCCGCTTGTTCCGGCGCGTCGTAACCCCAGTCGACCACGGTCCGATTGTATTCGCTGGCGAACTCGTCATATAAGCGCCGTACCGTTTGTTCATCGGTTGGGCCATCATCTGAGATGGCGTTGTTCCAGTTGCTGGGTCGGTCCGGCATGCGTTACTTTTCAGTCAGTTCGGAAAACCGTCGAGTTCCTGGATGGAAGCACACTTGGGCAGTGTCGAAGGCGGTTTGCAGCGTTCGTTCGATACAACGCTGCTCGATGGACTCGGGTCGATCCAGGCCGAGGCGGAGCTGTGTGGCCAATGCATCTTGATCGGTAGACAGTGGCTCGAACTCGTCGGTCATAAAGCGCGGTGACGTGCCCGAAAATTCGATTTCGACCATGCGCGAACGCGCTTCATCATCATCAGTGGGAAGTGTGAGATTGAAGAAGGTTGGCGACAACAGATTGAGATCAGTCGGTGCCGACGCGCTCTGCGCCACAAACTCGTCAACCTTACTCGTATAAAACTGATCAAACGCATACGTGACAACGGCGGGGCGGCTGTTGTAGACAATGTACATGCCGGCACCAAGGGCCGCGATCTGGATTGTGGCGATGACGATTAAGTCGCGCGCGAGCTCGTTGAGTGGCTTGCTGCGGTTGTAAATCACCAGCGTCAGCAGAGGCCCCAGCACCATGTCTACGCCAGCGATGATCTTGATGCCGTCGATGCCGCCTGCCAGTTTGAACAGCGCGCCTGGGAACAGAACAAACGCGATGAGTGCGGATAGAACGATAAGAATGAGTAGGCTTAAGAGAAGGTGCCCGACAAATGCGCCCCAGCGTGTGGCGGGTAATCGCGTAGAAATCGGCATCGCAATCTCCTCTTCGTTGCGCGATATAGTGATGATGTTCGCTCGTTGCGAGTGGTCCAATCGATCGAGTCGCTGCGCCGATTAGGTCGCGTCCCGAAAGGCAAGCAGCACAGGCAGCCGAGCCGCGCGAAACGCCGGGAAGAACCCTCCCACCAATCCAACAATTAGTGCAAGCACAATGCCCTGCTTAATAAGATCGGTTGATAACTCGAAACTAAACACTACCTGAGAGAAACTGGCGCCGAGCGTCGAGGCGGTCACACCATCCAGGAGAAGATAGGCGGCGATCGAGCCGACAATCCCACCAATAACCGAGAGCACTAGCGATTCGGCCATGGTGCCCACAAAGGCCGAGAAATTGCTGAAGCCGAGTGTGCGCAAAGTGGCAATTTCCTTGGAACGCGCGGCGACGGACGTGTACATGGTGTTCAGTGCGCCCGCCAACGCGCCCAGCGCCATCACGATACTCAGCGCCCAGCCAAGATTAACGATGCCGTTCAACGCCTCACCCTGACTGGCGAAATAATCGGCTTCGGTTTCAATGTCCAGCTGCAACCTCGGTTCCGACTCGGCAAAATCCACGAGCGGTTGCACAGTGCCAGACTCGGCCAACTTGATGCGCACCGTTTGAAATGTGGAGCCGCGATTAAATTGGCTCTGCACCGTCGGTGCATCGGCCCATAATTCACTTTCAAAGGCAGTGCCGCCCGTCGAGAAGATGCCGACGACTTCCCATTGTGAGCGTCCAAATCGCGGTTTCTGGCCAAGCTCAAAGCCTTCGAATTCATTCAGAATGCCTTGCCCCACAATGATCTCATTACGTCCGGACTCGAACATACGGCCTTCGACAATCTCCACCGCGTCACGCAACGCAAAACCCGACTGCGAGATCCCGCGCATGGGTAGATTGACCTCGGTTTGGGTTGTTTTCTTGATGCCGTCAACAATTACGTACAGTTCAGCAGAGGCGACCGGGTCGCCATTACTGTCTTTTGCAATACCGGGTGCGGTAAGCAGCAAATTAACGTTATCCCGCGAGACCGTGCTATTGAGTTCGGATTGCGAACCCACGCGTGAAGCAATGGCCACGTCGGCGCGTCCTGTGCCTTTCAGCGTTTCTTCAAAGCCGTTGGCCATCGCCAAAAACGACAGCAGCACGGCGACGACCACCGATACGGCAAACACCGCGGCGAGCGACATCCAAAGACGCTGTGGCAGGCTACGAATATTCATCACCACGACGGTCCAGATTTGAGATAGAAGGCTGCTCATGATGGTTCTCAGCTGCGGCTTAAAGAAGAGATGATGTTCAAACGCAGTGCGTTGAAGGCTGGAATGATGCCAGTGATAAGGCCCATCAAAAGCATGATCCCGATCGCTTTGGCCGCGATTTCGCGGTCCAGTATCAGCGTGGGGACTTGCGCGCCCATGCCGCTGGTCAGCGATGTTAAGCCGGCGGCGGCAGCCAATCCAAGCAAGCCGCCAATCAGTGCAATGGCGAGTGATTCGGCTAGCACCATGCCGAAAATGCGCGTCGACTTGAAGCCCAGTGTTTTCATGACGCCGATTTCCCGCGTCCGCTCTCGAATCGATAGCACCATTGAATTGCCAACGATTACCAAGATGATGAAAAAGGCCGCGAGTACCACCGACGACACAATCAGGCCAATATTGCCAATCTGCTCAATGAAGGCCTGGTTGAATGCCTTCTCCGGCATCGATTCCGTTTCTGCTTGGGTGTTCTCGAAGAGACCGTCGATCGCGTTGATGACCGCCTCATTGTTGCTCGAATCATTGGTGCGAACCGCCATCCAGCCAATGCGATCACGTCCGAAGGACTGAGTCTCATTGAAGTAGTTGTAGTGAAAATACAGCGACGAGGTGTCGGCCTGCTCATCCGCGCCTGAATAAATGGCTTCGATATCGAAATCCCAATCAGTGCGACCGTTAGTTTGACTGAAAATATTGGAATTAAGCGGAATGCGATCGCCCACCTTCCAGCCGTACGTTTGGGCAACCTTCTCACCCACAATCAGGCCCTGTCGGTTATCGAGCCAGGCCTTTTTCTCGTCTTCGGTCATCACCAGCTCAGGGTAAACGCGAACAAAGCTCTCGGGTGATACCGCGATCGTGACCACAAGGTTTTTCGGGTCTTGATAATAGCCACCGAACCAGTTGAGATGCGCAACGTCAACCACGTTCTCGACCGCTCGTACTCGATTGACGTACGAAATGGGCAGACTTTGAGTGAAGTTGATTTTGTTGATGACAACCAAACGATCGTCGGCCGCCAGATCAATTCCCGAATTGAGGTAGGATTGGAACGAGGCGAGCACACCATAGACCATGAACGCGATAAACGTGGCGAACAGGGTCAGCGCCAAGCGCAGCTTCGAGCGCGTAAGGTTTTTTAGGACGAGATATAAATCGCTCATGCATCCTCCTTCTCTATGAACTCACCTTTATCCAGGTGCAGAGTGCGCTTGGCGTAAGTTGCAGCACGAGGATCGTGCGTGACCATCACGATGGTCTTGTTAAATTCGCTATTGAGCAGCTGTAGGATGCCGAGGATCTCATCAGCGGTTTCACGGTCTAGGTCACCAGTGGGTTCGTCGCACAGCAACAGTTTGGGGTCAGAGACCAAAGCGCGAGCGATGGCAACGCGCTGCTGTTGCCCGCCCGAAAGTTCGCTCGGTTTGTGTTTAGCGCGATCACCGAGTTTGACAAGTTCCAACGCGGCGGCAACGTTCTTTTTTCGTTCGCTGCCTTTGAGTTTGGTCAGGAGCAGAGGCAGCTCGACGTTGCGTGCTGCGTTGAGCATGGGCATAAGGTTATAAAACTGAAAAATAAAGCCAATGTTATTCGCGCGCCATTTCGCGAGCTGGCCTTCCGATAGCGTGTCGACACGACTGCCGTCAAACATCACCTCACCGCTTGTTGGCTGATCTACGCCGCCCAGCATATTGAGAAGTGTGGTTTTACCAGAGCCGGATGGCCCCATAATGGCCAGAAAGTCGCCATGTTCGATCTGCATGTTGAGGTTGTCGAAAACGGTGATCTTTTCTTTGCCTTTCACAAAGCTCTTGGTCACATTCTTCAGTTGGTACAGCACGTCGTCTGACATGACAGGTCTCCGTTATCAGGAAGTTGCGGCGCGCATAAACGCGACACGTACGCCCATGTCGGGCAAAATGCGTGCGTCTCGCTCAAGAATACCGATGCGCACTCGCACAGTGGCTTTGGAACGGTCCGCGGTGGGAATAATGGCGATCACCTCGGCGGGAATGTCCCAGTCGGGGTAGGCATCGAGGTTGGCTTGAACGGGTTGCCCGGCAAACACACGGCCAATGAAGGCCTCATTGACATCGACTTCAATTTCGAGCGAGCTCATATCCACGATGGTACAGATGCCGGTCCGCGTAAAGCCGCCACCGGCTGATCCCGGTGAGATGATTTCGCCTTCTTGTGCGTTCTTCACGGTCACCACGCCGCCGAACGGCGCGCGCACCGTGTGGTCGGCGAGTCGCTCCTGTTGCCGATCGACTTCAAAGCGCGACACCTGGGTGTTGGCTTTGGCGCTTTTGAGTTGCGCGGTGAGCGACTCGACGCTGGCATTAGCGGCAGTAAGTTCGGCTTCGGAAATCAAAGAGCGCGATTGCAGTTCTTGTGCGCGGTCGAGCACGCGGGTCGCTTCGGCCAGCGATGCCTCAATGTTGTTGATTTGAGCAAGCTGCGCGTTGAGTTGGGAGCGAGACAGATTCAAGTTGACCTTTGCCACCGCATCATCAAGTCGGGCCAGCACCTGGCCGGTTTCGACCACCATGCCTTCTTCAACATTGACCTCGGTAATAAGCCCGGTGATTTCAGCGGACACCGTCGCGATACGGCGAGCGGTAATGTAGCCTGAGGCATTAAGAATACGGTTATCGGGCGTTTCGGGCGCGGCGGCGGGCGCGGGTTCCGGTGTCGCGGCTGGCGCTGCCGTGGGGGCGGGTGTCATGGCCTGAACGGGCGCGTCGAGCGCGGGTTTGGGAGCAAAGAACGTCAGGGCAATGTACGCGCTCGCTACTGCGGACACGACGGCCAACGCCAGCATGGCAAGCGTGGACCAGCCTTCCGATGTGACCTCCGATCGATCAATCTTGAGTTGATCCAAAAGCTCGCTTTTGTCGTTCATGGTCTCTTTCCGTGTTCAGACTGGGTAAGTGTCCCAAAATGAGGGGGGTTTATCCAGCGAACGAGCTGTCGGGTGATGGCATAACTCGTACATGCCGGTGCCGTCCTTGCCGACCGCGACATCGCTGCGGCGATGGTCAACGGTCGGGGCGTTACGTCGGGTGTTGGGCTGCACGCTACTGATCGCAGAATCGGTCTTTTGATCAACGCCTATCAGCGCCGCCGTCGGCGGCGCCGCCCTCGCGTCGGTTTGACTTTTTTACTGGCGCTGGCTGTGTTGTTCACGAGTGCGCCGAGTACGGCCGTGACATGGTCGATATCCGGTCGCGCGTCGGGCGTATGGTTGTCGATGGCGCTGCGCATGGCGGCGACATGCGCGGGCGTTGTGCCACAGCACCCCCCCACGATGCTGGCTCCGGCATTGATCGCCAGACCCGCATAGCTCGCCATCAATTCGGGAGTGCCAGAATACACGATGTCGGTGCCCTTGAATTGCGGTATTCCGCAATTGCCTTTCACAATGAGTGGCGTCGCGGTTTGGGCAGCGCTCATGTCGAGCAGCGAGGCAAGAATATCGGGCGCGCCGACGCCGCAGTTGGCGCCCAATGCAACGGGCGGGGTATCCAATTCGGCACAAACACCGTGTATCTCGGCCGGCTCCAGGCCCATCATGGTCTTACCAGCCGTATCGAATGAGCCGGTAAAACAATAGGGCACCCCCACGTCGATGGCACTCTGTGCCGCGGCGCGAATTTCTTCGGGTGCCGACATGGTTTCGATCCAGACCATGTCCACGCCACCGGCCTTGAGACCCCTGATTTGGTCGGTAAACGCGGCAATCGCCTCGTTGGGCGTTAATGTACCCAGTGGCTCAAACAACTCGCCTGTCGGTCCGACGGATCCGGCAACCAGCGGTCGCCGCTCCGCACGGTCGGCAACCTCGTTGGCCAACACCGCCGCCCGTTCGTTGAGTTCGCCAACGCGGTTGGCGGCATCGTGCAGTTTTAGGCGAGGTGCCGTGCCACCGAAGGTATTCGTGAGCAATAGGTCGGTACCGGCGTCAACAAAGCTCTGATGAAGCGCGCGAATTCGGTCGGGATGATCCGCGTTCCACAATTCGGGGGCTTCACCCGAAACAAGTCCCGCTGCAAAGAGGTTGGTGCCGGTTGCACCGTCGGCAAGCAACACGCCGCGCTCGTCGATCAGCGTGGCCAGTAACGAAGGGGAGGGCATTGCATTCCTTTGACTAATTTGACGTCCGCGCTGTACAGGGCAAAGCACCTGATAAAGGACACCACCGCGATGATAACGACCCGATTTTTTTATTCAAGTGATTCGCGATCTGGTTTGGTTGTGAACGCGGTGATGATGGCGTTCGCATTCGAATGCACGATAAAAAAACGCCGACAAAAGTCGGCGTTTTAGCTGGTGTGGGTCTTGCTTGACGACTAGGGTTTACGGAATTTTAGCGTCATGCGGTCTGATTCACCGATCGCATTCATTTTCGCGCGCAGCATCTCGTCCTCACGACTTGTAAACAGCGTCGGAGGCAGTCGCCACACAATGTCTTCGGCGGCGGGTTGATCGTTGGGGTTTGCGTTCACCTCGCTTGAGCCAACGAATTCGAACCCCGCCTTTTTCATGAAGGCAATCACATCGCTTTGCTTAAGATACCCACGACCGCCCTTGACCGAAGCCGCCGGCGCGTCTTCTGGCGCGCGATGCTGAACGATGCCGACTATGCCACCGGGCTTCAGAACGCGCATCGTGTCATTAAGCGCGCTGGAAAGATATTGGCCTTGATCGTTAAAACGGCTCAGATTGTGCAAGGCGCGCACGAACAGCACGGCATCCACGGTTTCGGACAAGGTGGCGGGCATGTCGCCAAACTTAAACGCAGCGACGTAAGCATCATCGCCTGAATTGCGCCAGCCGTTGGCGTCTTTGGTCCAATCGGCCGTCCACGTTTTCTTGGCTTCAATTTGATCGGTCGAGAAGAACCCAAAAAGAGGCCACATTTCTTGTGCGTAGTCGACGCCGATAAGGCGGCCATCATTGCCCAGATAGGGAAGTAAAATTTTAGAATACCAGCCGCCGCCTGGTAGCGCTTCAACCACTGTCATGCCGGGCTCGATCCCGAAAAACTCGATGGTCTGCTGTGGGTTGCGGGCGTTGTAGCGCTCTTTGGCTTTCTCTTCCTGCGCGCTAAGCGCTTGGCTTAGTCGGGCGCTGTCTACGCCAGAACGGCTGTCATTCTGGTAGGTGCTGCAGCCGATCAGCGCGGCCGTGGCGATAAAGGGCAACAAATATCTCATTGGCATATCCTCAGGAATAACGCGGAAGCGATCACTATACCGAAAAATCATGGTGTCTATGGAAAAGCCGAGAAATTTTGCGACGATTGCCCAGATTGGCGCGACCGAAACCCGGCCGCCACGCGGTACCATTGCCCGACGCGGATTCTACTGAGGAGACAACCCTTGAAAAAATTTGCTGTGATTCAGCGTCGCGCTGCCAAACGCAAAGGGGGTGCGGACGCACTGGAAGACTTATTGCCGATTGCACCGAGCGTGCGCACCCTTCGCAAACTGGGTAATGACCGTGTTCTGGCTACTATGACACGCTGTATCAACAATGCGGGATTCAATTGGGGCGTGATCGATAAGAAGTGGCCACAGTTTGAAGAGGCGTTCCACGGATTTGATCCGGATACGCTCGTGATGTTGCCGCCGGAGGAATGGGAGGCCTACACACAAGACACCCGTGTCGTGCGCAACTGGCAAAAGATTGCTGCGGTACGCCACAACGCACAGTTTGTACTCGATGTGTCGGCGCAGCACGGTTCGTTTGCGCGTTTTGTGGCCGAATGGCCAGCTTCTGATCAAATTGGGTTGCTCAAATACCTAAAGGCCAACGGCCAACGCCTCGGCGGCAACACCGGCCAGTACTTTCTAAGATTTATCGGTCGAGATGGTTTTTTACTCTCTCGCGATGTGGTCGCCGCGCTTCAGGACGCGGGGCTCGATATTAAAGATACGCCGACGAGCCAGGCCGATTTTAAGCGTATTCAGGAGGCATTCAACGCGTGGCATGAGCAGACTGGGTTACCGTATTCTCACCTGAGCCGCATCGCCGCCTACTCGGTCGGTACCAACTACCCGATTGAGCAGATTGTCGAATACACTCGCTAACGTCGACGCCCTTTCCATCGACTCGTCGCGAATGGCCACTGACCGCCGCGCTGTGCCCGAGCGCCACTGAGTCGACCTGTCAACAGGGCTGCGGTAAAGTCTCCCGGCGACATCGCTCGATGTCGAGCCGAATCGAATCGCCTCCGTTTGCAGGGTGGGTCAATTACGCCATGTTTGCACTGCTAAAAAGAGAGTGGCGCCTGATCGTCTTTGGCGTGCTCCTGTCGTTTGCCTCTGCGCCGGGACAGACCTTTTTTATCTCGCTATTTAGTGGCGAGTTGCGCGACGCCCTGGGCATTAGTCACGGGCAGTTCGGTAGCTATTACTCGCTGGGTACGTTGCTCAGTGCTGCCGTGATGGTATGGAGTGGGGCGCTGATTGATCGAGTGGACCTCCGACGATTTGCGGCGGGCATTTTCATCGGGCTGATTGTGGGCTGTCTGATGATGTCAATCAGTTCCACCGGTGTCGCGCTTGTGCTGTCGATTTTTCTATTGCGGCATTTTGGTCAGGGCTTAATGTTTCTGACGGCGTCCACGACGGTGGTGCGTTATATCGATGCGGACAAAGGTAAAGCGAATGCCATCAGCGGCATGGGCTATTCGCTGTCTGAAGCATTAATGCCCAAGCTCGTTGTGCTAATGCTTCTGCTTGTCGGGTGGCAACAAAGCTGGCGATGGATCGCGCTCGGGATGGTCGTCGTTTTACCGATGGCGCTGTGGTTGCTCACAGGCCATACAGCCCGCCATACGGCGTACCTTGAGGCACTGGATACGGATCGACGACAGTTTGTTCGGCGGCAGTGGCGTCGTAGCGAGGTGTTACGCGACAGCCGTTTCTATTTGTTCGTGCCCAATCTTATGGCGCCAACCCTACTGTTTACCGGGTTTATCTTTCACCAGGTGCATTTGGTCGCGAGCAAAGGATGGTCAATGTCGCTATGGACGACGTATTTTGCCGTGTATGCGGGCGTGGCCATCGCTATGAAGGTGATCGCCGGTTTTCTAGTCGATCGTTTTAGCGCCACAGCGTTAGTGCCGCTTCACACGGCGCCGCTTCTTTTGTCGTTGGTGTTGCTTTCGTTGTCCGATGCGCAATGGGTGGCGCTGGCCTTTCTAGTGTTGCTGGCGATAAGTAGTGGGCTACAAAACACCATCGCGACGCCATTCATGTCCGAGCAGTATGGCAATCAATACCTGGGCAGTATCAAATCGGCCACATCGGCCATCATGGTGTTTGTGTCGGCATTGTCCCCATGGGCGATGGGGTGGATGATTGATCAAGGAATCACCCTGGAGCGCCAGGCGCAGATGGGCGCCGCCTACACGGCGGTAACGATTGCGTTGGCAGCCATTGGCTGGCGAATCACGAAACGACGGGCGGCCGTGCTCTAGTCCTACAGCATTGATGCAGATTGCGGTGAACACGCCGGGCCGCGGTGGGTCGATGCTAGCGTGATGGCAGTGACAGCTGTGCGGTACGACCGCCGTCTATTGTGATAGTTTGGCCATTGATGAAGCTTGCGTTGTCAGAACACAAAAAGACGACAAGGGCCGCCACTTCATCGGCTGTGCCGGTACGGCCGGAAGGATGGATCTCACCGAGGGACGCGCGAAAACGGGCCGGGTCGGGCATCGATGCGATAAACGCGTCGTTGAGTGTTGTATCGATCCAGCCGGGCGCGATGGCGTTGCAGCGCACCGTTTGTCCGTGATCGACGGCGAGTCCCCGAGTGAGGGCATGCAGCGCGGCTTTCGATGCGCCGTAAGCGCTGTGTCGCGGATTGCTAGCCTGCCCTTCAATTGAACCGATGTTCACAATGCAGCCTAAACTGGCGGATAAATGCGGCAATGCAAGCAGCGACAGCAAGTAGGGCGCGCGTAGGTTGATGGCCAACGTCCGATCAAATTGGGTCATGGCGTCGCGAATGGTCTGTGTCGCGACGGCGCTATCGTCATCCTGGGGTGGTGTCGTGTTCGGACTTTCCAGCATTATGCCTGCGTTGTTGATTAACGCATCAAGGCGGCCGTGTTTTTTTATGGCTACATCGATAAGCTGTGTGCAGGCGTGATCGTCCGTCAGGTCGGTGGCTAACCAAGTGGCGTGCGCGAGAGCGGCATCGGGTTCACCGCGCTGCGCGATGATCACTTGGTAACCCTTAGCGAGCAGCGCCTGACTGATTGAACTACCAATGCCCTGTCCACCGCCTGTGACGATCGCTACTTTGTCGCTGATCATATCGATACGCTCCAATTAGCCGACCGGTTTCGCGCCATTCACCTCAATCACACTACCGCAGACATAACGCGACTGATCGGAACACAGAAAGACAATGACATCGGCGATGTCGTCTGGTGTGGCGATACGCCCCAACGGCACCGACGCATCCAGCTCGGATACCGCGGTGTCGACGTTCAGTCCACGAATTTCAAAACCGCTGCGAAGCATAGGGGTATCGACTTCGTTTGGGGCCACGGCGTTGACTCGGATGCGATCTGGCGCATGATCGCGACCGAGGCACCGGGTCATCGCCGCCACAGCAGCCTTGGTGGTGCAGTAGGCGAGGTGATCAGGGCCCGGATAGAGACCCCAGCACGACGCGACATTGACGATAACGCCAGCTTGCCGTTGTGTTGTCAGCCACGCGATTGCGCTTCGACAAATGCGAAACACCGCGTCAACATTGATGGCAAAACTCGCTCGCCAGTCTGCATCCCGTGTTGCGAGCACGTTGCCACGAGTGATGATGCCGGCGTTGTTGATTACGCCGTCTAAACCGTTAAGCCGCGAGGCGGCCTGTTCGGCGAGCGAATCGCAAAATGCGGGTTCGAGCAGATCGCCCGCGAGCCACTGGGCGGCTTCGCCGAGCTCCACGCACACGCGCTCGAGAGGTTCCGCTTCTCGATCGGTGAGCAACACCTGAGCACCTTCGGCTACCGCGCGGCGAGCGGTGGCGCGCCCAATTCCGCCCGCTGCGCCGGTAATGACAAGGCGCTGCTGATCCAGCCTCATGGCGAGATGATCGCGTTGTTTGGTCGATCAGTGCACATCGCCGGGCAGCTCCTGTTCTCGCCGCTGAATAAACTCGCGTAATGCCTCATCCACCTCCGGATCGAGATGGGGTTGTTCATACTGATGGAGAAGTTCCTTCACTTTGTTGGCCGCGCGTTCGGTGATTTCAATGGAACCATCTTGTTCCCACTGTTCGATCGAATTGTTGTCAAACAGCTTAGGCATAAAAAACGCGCGCTGAAAGTTCTTTTGCGTGTGCTCATGGCCCATGTAGTGTCCGCCCGGTCCGATGTCCCGAATCGCAGCGAGCCCTTCGTCAAAGTCATCCCAGCGCGGACCCTCGGTCATGCGATAGGCCATTGCGCATTGCTCCGCGTCTACAACGAACTTCGACATGCAGCAGTGCATGCCGCCTTCATTCCAACCCGCCGAGTGCCAGATGTAGTTTGCGCCCGCCAGCATGACTGCCATGAGTGTCGTCGCACTTTCGTAACCGGCCTGAGCGTCAAACGTTTTCGCCCCGCCAAGTGTATTGGATGTACGCCATGGCACGTCGTAAAACCGTGCAAGCTGCCCAATCATAAAATTCATCAGCGAAATTTCTGGCGTGCCAGCCATCGGCGCGCCTGACGCCATCGATACGGTGCTTAAGTAGTGGCCGTAGATGACGGGCGTGCCTTTGCGCACTACCTGTGAGTAGGCCAGTCCCGACAGCGCTTCGGCGTTGAGCTGCGCGACCGATGGCACCAAACTCGCGGGCGTATTCGCGCCGCCTAGCACAAACGGTGAGCACAACACCGGCTGGTTGTAGGCGCCAAATGCACGCATGGCGCCGAGCATGGTTTCATCCCACACGAGCGGTGAGTTGCCATTAACATTGGCCGTTACTACCGGATGGGTGTGAAGATACTCTTCCCCAAACAAAATTTTGCACATATCGATGACGTCGGCTGCGTTGTCACCGGAGGTGGACATGCCCATAAACGTTTTGTCGGAGTGGGCCATCGATGAATAGGTAATCCAAAGATGTCGATGCCCGACCGGTACGTCCATCGGTTCACAGATCACATGTGCCGAGGAGTGTAGCGCTGGACTTAAGTGAGACAGTTTATGAAAGATGTTGAGGTCGGCTAATGATCCCCATCGGCGTTGGCCTTCGAGATCACGGATAAACGGTGCGCCGGTCATCGGAACGAAGATCGATTGGCCATGGCCGAGTGTTACTGACTTCTCTGGGTCGCGAGCGTGCAGCGTGATGGTATTGGGTATTGATGCGATCAGACTCATCACTAGCTCGCGCGGAAACCGCACTCGCTCTCCGTCCACTTCAGCACCGGCCTGTCTGAGTTGTTCAAGCGCTACCGGGTCGCGAAAGTCGACGCCTACTTCTTCGAGAATCGCCAGAGACGCCAGGTGAATTTGATGGACCTGGTCCTCACTTAAGGGCTCGGTGTAGGGCAGATTGCGAGTCAGGCTCGGCAACATGCCCTCAAGCTGATTGCTGCGCAGGCGTTTGCGCGCATCGTGTCCACCTCGTCTTGATCGTCGACTCACCCTGTTACTCCTTCGAATGTCAGCGTGTTGTTGTGTGTTGTTAACGGTCTTTGCCGGCTCGCCACTGTGTCCAAGCCAAATACGCTCTCGCAGCCGGTGTCATAAGCGCAGCGGGCGGCAGGCGCGACGGCGCCGGCCCGTTCAGCATGGCGTGCAGGTCGTCGCTGTGTCGACCGCACGCGTAGTCCGCGATTAGCATACCGCCGAGCGTCCCTTTACTCGTGCCCAAGCCGTTGTGGCAGCAGGCGGCGTACAGGTTTTTTTCAAGTTCACCGAAGACGGTGGCGGAGTTGCGCGACAAGCACAGATGTCCGCCCCAGCGTGACCGCACGGGCACCTCGCCGAGATGACCGAAGCGGCGGGCAAACGAACGATCATGGCGCTCACCCAACCGTTCGACCTGCTCGGTGGTCGTCGCCATGTCCGGATTGTAGGTAAAGGTGTTCCGGATGATGATGCGGTTGTCGATACGGCGCACCGTCGAGCCCATCGGATGCGCCGAAACCAGGCCCCATTCAGGTTGTCCACCGAGCGTCTTCTGAGCAGCGGCTGACAATTGACGCGTCATCGTGGCAAACGTAAAGACATGCATAAGATCCCGTTGGTGCCAGCCGAACGAGGCAAGGTGGCCATTCACCGTCAGTACCAAACGCTGGGCATGAATTTTGCCGGTGGGCGTCTGCACGATATGTTCGCCGTCTCGCGATTCGATGCGGAGGGCGGGTGAATGCGCAAATACGCGAAGCGATTGATAGCGACGATCCAGTTCGCGCACCAAGCCGCGAATGTAGCCCGCCGGCTGAAGGATGGCGCAGCCTGGCGTGTGAATACCGCTGGTGTAAAAGTCGCTGCCGGTGAGTGCTTTCATGTCCAGTGCACTGAGTTTCGTGTACGGCTCGTTGAGGCGATCGAGTCCGTCACAAAACGCATCGAGAGCCCGTGTGCCGGCCGCGTCGGCGGCGCCGTGGTACTTTCCGACGCGCTTCAAATGCGCGCCAAGATCAAATTCCTCGGCGCACTGGGTGGCAAAGTCGATCGCGGTTCGATTGATCCGAATCTCATCTTCGGAGTGACTCGTATCGGCGCTGTAGTCATCGCTTTGCAGTTCATGCGGTAGATCAATCATAAAGCCAGAGTTGCGACCACACGCACCAAACCCAATATCCTGCGCCTCCAGTAACACAACGTCGGCCGTATCGTTCAATTCCAGAAGGCGTCGCGTGGCGTGACAGCCGGCAAAACCGGCACCGATGACCAGAAAGTCGGTGTGAATCGTTTCGGCGAGCGCCGGTGTGGCGTCCGCCGCCGGGAGTATGTCGTACCAGCCGGATCCAGCGAGGTCCTCAGGGGTACGCCGCGCGCTGCGCACGCTCATCGGTGCCGGACTCGCGAACGGGCTCCTTTGCGCTTTGGATGCTGGCTGAAGCGTGATGCGCGCATATTAGTCGAGTGCATCCTGAGAGCTGTCGGCCAGATCGATCCAAATCGTTTTGAGCTCGGTAAATTGATCATGCGCATGTAGGGAATTGTCGCGTCCGCCAAAGCCGGATTGTTTGAAACCACCAAAGGGTGTGGAGATATCCCCTTCGCCATACGTATTGACGGTGACCGTACCGGCGCGAATTGCCTTGGCCATGCGATGTGCTCGGCGCACGCTTGCGGTGAACACCGACGCGGCCAAGCCGTAACACGTATCGTTGGCTACATTGATGGCCTCTTCTTCACTGGCGATCTCGATAACCGCGAGCACCGGGCCAAACACTTCTTCTTTGGCAAGGGTCATCGAGGGTGTGACGCCGGTGAAAATTGTTGGGGCGATAAAAAATCCATTTGCGACTTCAATCGATTCACCGCCCGTGACGAGCGTCGCGCCCTCGGATTTGGCTTGCTCGATATAGCCCATAATGCGCGCGTGTTGTTGTTTTGAAACGATGGCTCCGAGGCGATTGACAGGATCGAGTGGATTACCAAGTGGCCACTGTTTAAGGTGATTTTCGATATGTGTAACCAGCTTGGTCGCGATCTCTTTATGGGCGACGAGACGTGAATTGGCCGAACAGTTTTCACCCATGTTCCAAAATGCCGCGTTGGTCGCGTGTTGTGCGGCCATATCGAGATTCTCGACATCGTCCATTACCACGCAAGGATTCTTGCCGCCGCATTCGAGCACGATTTTTTTGAGATTGCTTTGCGCTGAATACTCAAGAAAGCGTCGACCGATTTCGGTCGAACCTGTGAACGACACCATGTCGACATCGTGATGCAGGCCCAATAATTGGCCCGTGATCTCTCCAGGTCCGGTTATGACATTGAATACGCCCCGCGGCAGGCCTGCTTCGATGGCCAGTTCGGCCACGCGTAGGGCGGTCATGCTGGTCTCTTCCGCCGGTTTGACGATCAAGCTATTGCCGGCGGCGAGTGCGGGCGCCATTTTCCACGCGAGCATGAGCAATGGAAAATTCCAGGGCAATACCGCACCGACGACGCCGAGTGGCTCGCGCACGATCATTGCCACTGCGTCGTTACCCGCCGGGGCGACTTGGTCGTATATTTTATCGGCGGCCTCGGCGTGCCACTCGAGGCAGTGCAATGTCTCGGGCAGATCGACCGTCTCAATATCGTAAATCGGCTTGCCGCTTTCTAAACTCTCCAACACGGCCAGCTCATGCTGATGCCGTTTGATGAGTTTGACCAACTTGATCAGCGTTGCTTTGCGATCAGCGGGATGTTGGTGCGCCCAACTGCCCGAGTTGAACGCGTCGCGCGCCTTTTCAACCGCAAGATCAACGTCCGCGGCTTCGCACAGCGCGAGCTGGGACAGTGTGTCGCCCGTGGCCGGATTCAGGCTCTCGAAGGTGCGACCGGATGCCGCACGGCGAGCGCTGCCATTAATGAAAGCGCCGGTAGGCAGCGTGAGACTCGCCGCGATGCCTTCATATTCAGATTGAGTCAGTACGTCAGTCATAGTGTATCCATGGGTCGTCGATTCGTCGCAGGCCGATTACTGTGCAGCGCCAGTGGGCTCAACACCCAGTTTCAAGAGCGTCGCCCGTAGGGTCGATAAAACCGTATTGAGTTCGCGTTTTTGTTCTTTCGTCAGTTCACGCAGCGGTTGACGCACCGGGCCACTGGGCAGTCCCTGAAGCCGGCACGCGTGTTTGATGCTCTGGATGAACTTGCCGCTTTGCTCAAGGATGCGCATGAACGGCAAGAGGGCGGCCATGATTTGTCGGCCTCGAACGAAGTCGTTGTTGATAACACACGCTTCATAGAGCGCAACATGCTCGCGCGGCAAGCAATTTCCGCCGCCGCATACCCAGCCTTTGGCGCCCCATGCGAAGAACTCGAGCGCTTGATCATCCATCCCGCAGAACAGATCGATGTGTGGGTATTCGCGTGCGAGCAAATGCAATTGATTAATATCTCCCGATGATTCTTTAATCGCCCGCACATTGTGACTGGCACCCACACGATCAAAGAATTCGTCTTGCATCAGCGTTCCGGTGCGATGCGGATAGTTGTAGAGCATGATCGGCAGATTCACCGCCCGATCGATCTGCAACGCATGGTTGGCCAGTTCGAGCTGGGTGGGGACGGCATAGTAGGGTGAACTCACGAGTATTGCGTCGCAACCGGCCGCTTTCGCAGCGAGCCCGTAGTCGATGCAATCCGCGGTGCGAATCGCCGCAATGCCGGCGATAAGCGGGCAGCGCTGGCGAACCAGTTCGTGGGTTAAACCAAAAAGTGCAATCCGCTCGTCGTGACTCTGCGCGTAATACTCGCCTGTTGTGCCCCCCACGATAAGGCCATGCACGCCATTGTCGATCAAAAAGTCGATCATGACCGCCAGGCCGTCCTTATCGATCGCACCATCGTCGTGATGAGGCGTGATCACTGGCGGGATAACGCCTTTAAATTCCACGAAGGCCTCCGGGTTGGCCTGCGGCCCTCAGCGCTACATAGAGCGCGTGATCCTCCGAGACATAGCGCCCCCAAGTTGACTCGATATGCGTCGCGTCACCGGCTGCGATCAGTGCGTCGCAATGGGCCTCGAAACCATGGGCCTCATAGTACTCTTCTCGAACCGTCGCAAGAACAAGCCCGCCCGGTCGCGTAATCGACAGCAAACTATCCAACACGTTAACCGGCACGTGGCCTAAGGTGAACACGCCAACGCAAACGGTTAGATCAAACTGATCGCTCTGTTCCGTTGGCAATCCGGTTGCGGTGCTCACCTGTGTGCTGATGTTCTGAGTCAAATCGATATCACCACACAACGTTTCATATACGTTGGTTCGGGCGGCCAAGTCGACCATGTTTTGGCTAAGGTCGACACCTGTGAGGCGGCGGAATCCCACCTGGTGGAGGGCAACACCTACCAAACCGGTTCCACATCCTGCGTCAAGGACGCGAGCGGTATCGACGGTTTCAGGATGCGTCTTGTCCGACGACGTGGCAGTGGGGTACAGCCGAGCCGCCATGTCGGCGATGGTGATTGGACCGGCATAACGTTCATCGGTGACATCCGCGTCATAGTCCTCAGACCATTCGTTGTAAAAGCGATTGATACGGTCATTTTCCAGATTCAACATCAACGCTTTTTTTATGCGTTCGTGGTCGGTCATCATGCTCTCGCCATCGGATGATGCCTCCGTTTTAACAACATTCGTTGTCGGGTCAAACCCTATTTCGACAGGAACGTCTAACGGGTCGGTCTCAGACACGTGTATGTCGAGTCCATATGTTAGATTTCTATCGTTGATGCGTCAGCTGATATGCTGCGATGCGTCAACGTAGCGCCTGAGGTGTCGGAAAGCCGCACACATTCAGGCGCGTGGTGATGCGTCAGCCCTTTCTCGACAGTGGTGACGCGTCAGTAACGAGCACCCCTGACGGACCGTCGATGGTTCAGGGTCAGCGTCTTGCCAGCCGGCGGCGCTGCAAATAAGAACGGGATAATACCTTGATAAAACAATCATCCACGTCTGAAGCGGTCAGCGACCGCTATGAGACCTCGCATGTCACGGGCGAGCACAACATTAAGGTGGCCGGTCTCGATATCCACAATCCGGTTTTCTTGATATCGGGTGTGGGTGTGGTGCTATTCGTTTTCTTCACATTGTTGTTCAACGAACAGGCGGCTGAATTTTTCAAAGGGCTTCGGCCGATGGTCACGTCGCGCTTCGACTGGGTGTTCATGGGCGCAGCGAACCTGTTTTTCCTAATTGCAATTGGTCTTGTGTTTTCCCCCTACGGCAACATTCGTCTGGGCGGTGCCGATACACAGCCTCGCTACGGCTATATTAGTTGGGTAGCCATGTTGTTCGCCGCGGGAATCGGTATCGGCATCATGTTTTATGCCGTACTCGAGCCAATGAACCATTTTATCGCGCTGTCGGGTTCGGCTGAGGAAGCGGCCCGCGCTGCACCGCTCGGCCTGGCCCTTGGCACCGGCGACGAAGCGCAGCGTCTTGCGATGGCCGCCACACTCTATCACTGGGCGTTTCACCCCTGGGCTATTTACGCCATGGTGGGATTAGCGCTTGCCTTTTTTTGTTACAACAAAAATTTGCCGATGGTCATTCGCTCTGCGTTCTACCCGCTGCTTGGAGAACGGGTGTGGGGCTGGCCCGGACACGTGATCGATATTTTTGCCGTCTTTGCCACTCTATTTGGTCTTGCTACGTCGTTGGGCTATGGCGCGGAGCAGGCCGGTGGCGGCTTAAACTATGTGTACGACGCGCCAACTGGGCAGTTTAGCAATCTGGTTGTCGTGATCGTGATCACGGTAATGGCATTAATCTCAGTACTGCGTGGTCTTGACGGTGGCATTAAACGGCTTAGCGAAATCAATATGGCCATGGCGGTTATTCTGGGCGTGTTCGTATTGTTAATCGGCCCCACGGGCGACATCCTGCTTGATATTGCTAAAAACGTGTGGGCTTATCTAACCTATTTGGTTCCGCTGAGTCGCTGGAGCGGTCGCGAAGACCTTGGCTACATGCACGACTGGACGACTTTTTACTGGTCGTGGTGGATCGCCTTCTCACCGTTTGTGGGGATGTTTATCGCGCGCATTTCGCTGGGCCGAACGGTGCGCCAGTTTGTGATTGGCTGCATTCTCGCGCCGTCCTTCATCTTTGTCGTGTGGATGACGGTGTTTGGTAGTTTTGCCTTTGATCAATATCTGGTGGATGGCTACCAGGGTGTGGTCAATGCGGTCAAAGACTGGCAGCCTGAGTTGTCGCTGTTTAAGTTCCTCGATGAATTGCCGTTTGCCAAAATCACATCGACCATCGGCATCGTGCTGGTGCTTGTGTTCTTTGTGACGTCGATGGATTCGGGCTCCTTGATTCTCGATACCATGACGGCGGGCGGCAAAACTAAGACCCCCGTGGTTCAGCGCATTTTTTGGTGTGTGTTTTTGGGCTTGCTCGGTATCGCGCTGCTTCTGGGTGGTGGCCTCGCCTCATTACAGAGTTTGAGCCTGACCATGGGCCTGCCGTTTTGCCTGATTATCGTCGCGATGTGCGTGAGCCTTCTCATGGGGCTGCACAACGAGTGGCGTGACACCCATCCAAAATAATTTCTCCCATTGCGGTGAACGCCGCACACGGTTGCCGTTCGACGGTAGTCGCTAGTCCCAGTTCATCTGGTCAAGCGCGTCGCGCAAGCCGCGGTCCCATTTTGGCGCATAGTGAGCGGCTTTGGTTTGGTTTGACGCATTACCGTCGGCGCCGCTGGTGTCTACCTCGCGCAGATCCAGCACCATCTTGCCCTGTCCGTTTATCAGAAACAGCGTGGGTAGGCCTTTTACGCCATGAACACGGGCAAACTCATCACCACCCAGAATGTGTATGAACGGCCAGTTGGCCCGGCTGGCGTAGTCTTGCGGCGCGAGATCGTCGAACACATTGAATGAGAGCACTTCAAGATCGGGGTAGTCTCGTTTAATGTCCACCAGGATGGGCATGAGCTGTTTGCAAAACGGACACCAGGTCGCCCAAAAGACCATGATGCGATTGCCCGGTTGTTGGATCCGTTCCCCAAGATTGATCGCCTCGCCGTCGAGCGTATTGAGCACCCAACGCGGTGTAGTCGGCGTGTCGCCCAGAGCGGTCGGGGCAGACGCGATCATCACCGCGAGTAGGAGCGAAAGTAACAACGATTTTGAAGTCATAGTAGTCTCGGCTTAGGTATTAGTTCGGTGTGGGTGGATTAGCAGGATAGTAGACCCAAACGTTCAGAGTAATGTTTCGTGTGTTTTCAACCTGTCACAATTCAGGCAGCGTTTTTGTTCGTGGATTGGCGCAGGATGAAGGCGGCAAATGGACTGACGGTATTGGCAAAAACAAAACTGTTGCGCGCCGATTCACGCGTTAGTTTCGAGCTGGCTGAGCAGTCCCGCCGGTGTCTGATCGACCAGTAGCCGATCGCGCTGCGACGTGGCCACAAAGTGCTCGGCGGTCACGTGATCGAGAAAACGAATCAGATCGTCGTAATAGCCGTTGAGGTTGAGAAGCCCCAGCGGCTTGTTATGGAACCCAAGCTGAGCCCATGTCCATACTTCAAACACTTCCTCAAGCGTGCCAATCCCGCCGGGCAATGCGATGAAGCAGTCCGCCAACTCGGCCATGCGCGCTTTGCGCGTGTGCATGGAGTCGACGATGTGCAGCTCGGTTAATCCCGGATGCGCGAGCTCGCGGTCGGCAAGCGATTGGGGCAAGACCCCAATCACCTTGCCATTTTCAGCGAGCGCCGCGTCGGCGACCGAGCCCATCAGCCCGACAGAGGCGCCGCCGTACACCAGCTGATTGTTACGTTGGGCGAGGGCATGACCCAGTTCGGCGGCGGCGTGTTTATAGCTGGGTGCGCGACCATCACTGGAGCCGCAAAATACACACACATTCATAGTGGTCACTGACGCTGTGTTTGGGCCGCCTAATTTACCGGTATTTTATGCGGACGAACAGCGCGTCAGCTCCGCATGCGCGAGCCAGTGGGGTCGTAGAGAGGGGTGTCCTGGACCTGAGTGGCATATCGCTCGCCGAGAATCTCAACTTCCAGTGCGGCGCCGGACGCTAACAGCTCACTTGGGATATACGCCATCGCCATGCTTTTCTGAACGTGGTGTGCGTAGCCGCCGGATGAAACAAAACCCACGCACTCATCGTTATGATATACCGCTTCATCTCGGTGGCAGTCAATGTCGTGACTGTCGACCGTGAGCGTTACAAGTCGACGCGCAGGCCCTGTCTCGCGTTCCTTGATTGCCGCATCTGAGCCGATGAATGACTTACCAAAGTCGATAAAGGCGTCGAGGCCCGACTCTGCCGCCGAAAAATCATGTCGAAAGTCGAGTCCCCAGGCACCCCAGTTCTTTTCCAGTCGCATCGACATGAGAGCGCGATTGCCGTACCAACCCAGACCGAGGTCTTTGCCGGCCGCCTCTATTTCTTCGTAAAGCTTAAGTTGATATTGCGGTGCGCAGTACATCTCGTAACCCAGCTCTCCGGAAAACGAAACGCGGGCGAGAATGACCGGCACGCCGCCGACCGTTGTTGAGCGCACATCGCAAAACCGCAGGGCGTCGGCGGAGACGTCATCTCGCGAAATTTGGCTCAGTAATGTCCGGGCATGCGGTCCGGCAATGGCAATTCCGTGAAGCGCGTCAGAGGCATTTTGGTAGTGCACGCCTTCTTCGGGGAGATGCGCTTCGAACCATCGACGATGCATTTCTTGCGCCGATCCGGAACCCAATACGTAGAAGTGATCGTCAGCAAGGCGGGCGATGGTGAGATCGCCATACAGCTTGCCCTTGGGTGTGAGCATTGGGCTCAGTGTAAGGCGGCCCACGTTAGGAAGTTTTGCCGCGAGTATATGATCGAGAAACGCTGCGGCACCTGGGCCGCTAAACGCATGTTTGCCAAAGTTGGCAATCTCGATGGCGCCGACATTGTTGCGTACATTGTCTACCTCACGGGCGACGTGTTCGAACGCGTTTGAACGCCGGAAGGTGGGTTCTTCGAAGGCGTCTTCGGGAGAGGGGGCAAACCAGAGCGCGTGTTCGAGACCGAAACTTGCGCCCATGACTGCGCCACGTGCGATCAGACGGTCGTACAGCGCGGTGGTTTTTTGACGCCGCATCGCGGGCAGTTCCTCGTTTGGAAAGGCGAGCAAGAAGCGACGTTCATAATTTTCAGAGGACTTGATTGTGCCGTATTCGCGCGTGGCAAATTCCCCGAATCGCGCGATATCCATCGCCCAAATATCGAGCGACGGTTCGCCGTCCATCATCCATTCTGCAAGGCTCAACCCGACGCCGCCGGCTTGGCAAAAACCGGCCATGACCCCAACCGCGCACCAGTAGTTTTTCAGTCCAGGCACCGGCCCGATCATGGGGTTGCCGTCTGGGCCGAATGTAAATGGCCCGTTAACCACGGTTTTGATGCCAGCGCGCCCAAGCGCTGGTATACGTTCGAAGGCAAGCTCGAGACGGTTGGCGACACGATCGAGATCGTCTTGCAGCAATTCATGACCAAAGTGTTGAGGCGTACCGTTGACCATCCAGGGTGTCGCGGGTTCTTCATAAGTACCGAGCAGCAAACCTTGATGTTCTTGCCGAAAATAGATGTTGGCCTCGTAATCGACGCCCGCGATCACCTCTTTGCCGTGTGCCACAATCTCGGGAATGTCCTCGGTAATGAGGTAATGGTGTTCCATGGGTTGCACCGGCAATTCGATACCGGCGAGGTGTCCGACTTCGCGCGCCCATAAACCGGCTGCGTTGACGATCATCTCGGCGTTGATCGTGCCATTGGGTGTCACCACATCCCAGCTTCCATCCGCACGTTGATTGGTCTCGATTACCGGCGTGTTGCGATAGTACTTTGCGCCGTAGTGACGCGCCGATTTGGCGTAAGCCCAGGTCACTCCGGATGGATCGATATGACCGTCGACCGGATCAAACAACGCGCCTATGTACTGGCTCTTGTCAATGAGTGGATTCATCTCGACGGTTTCGTCTAGCGAAATAAACTCGAGCTCCAAGCCGAGGTAGCGCGCTTTGGCCCGTTCCTGTTTGAGGTAGTCCATGCGTTCGGGTGTGGAGGCCAGATACACTTGACCGGGTGTGTGCAGTCCGACCGATTGGCCCGACGTTTCTTCCAGCTCGCGATAAAGTCCAATGGTATAGCCCTGCATACGCGATACATTTGGGTCGCTGCTGATCGTGTGGAATTGCCCCGCGGCGTGCCAGGAAGAACCCGAAGTGAGTTCGGACCGTTCGAGCAACACCACGTCTTTCCAGCCGTATTTGGCAAGGTGAAATAAAATTGAACAGCCGACTACGCCGCCGCCAATAACGACCACCTTTGCATGAGATTCCATCGACAGAGTCCTCTTGTGTCTTGGTTAGCGAATCCGGCGCACTGCCGGCCGGATACGCGCGGAGTTACTAATACCAGGCGTCATCGCGGCTGGCTTTGGTTCGGGCGATATAGTCGCGCAGTGCGTCATCGATCGCGTCATCAATCGGTGGCGCTTCGTATTCGTTGAGCTCACGTTTTACGCGTTCGTTGGCGCGTTGCACCGCCTCTTTGCTGCCCGTCTCTGACCATTGTTCAAAGCTCTCCGAGTCAGACAGTTCCGCGTCGTAAAAGGCGGTTTCGTAGTTGCGCATCGTGTGGCTGCAGCCGAGAAAGTGATTGCCCGGGTCCACTTCTTCATAGGCGTCGGCCGCCAGTGCATTGTCGTCGGTGGCCAGTCCAGCAGTGAGCATGCGTTGAAGTCCACCCAGTCGGTCCACATCGAGCATGAGTTTTTCGTAGCCAACGGTGAGTCCACCTTCCAGCCATCCGGCTGAATGCAGTACGTAGTTGGCCCCGCCTAGAGCGGTCGAGTGCATACTGTCTGCGCTTTCGTAAGCCGCCTGCGCATCGCAGAGTTTCGACGCGGTGAGCGAGCCGCCGCAGCGTAACGGCACGCCGAGGCGTCGAGCGAGCTGGCCGATGGCATAGTTAGACGTGACCGGTTCAGGCATGCCAAAGGTTGGCGCGCCGGACTTTAAACTCATCGACGATAAAAAATTGCCGAGGACAAACGGTGCGCCGGGTCGAACAAGCTGGCTGTATGCGCCGGCAGCCATGCCTTCGGCCAGTGCCTGGGCAACCGCTGCAGCGGTTGTTACCGGTCCCATAGCGCCACCGAGTATGAATGGCGCGACAATGATGCCTTGATTGTTCTCGCAGTAAACCTGAATGGCCTCGGTAGCGACTTTATCGAACATAAGTGGCGAGTTGGCGTTGACGTTTCCCATGATGCAACAGTTGTTGTCAACGACATCATCACCAAACAGGATGCGCGTCATGGCAATCGATTCTTCCGCCCGGTCTTTTTGTGTAATGGATCCGAGAAACGGTTTGGTTGAGTAGCGCATGTGCGCATACACCATATCGAGATGACGTTTGTTGACCGGCACATCGCAGGGTTCGACGACGGTGCCACCGGAGTGGTGCAACCATTTGGCCCGATAGACCAGTTTGACCAAATTTTGAAAATCGTTGAGGGTGCCGTAGCGTCGGCCCTCATCGAGATCGCGAACGAATGGCGAGCCGTAGTTCGGCGCAAACACCGTGTGACGTTCACCAATCTTCACGTTGTGTTTGGGATCGCGCGCTATTTGCGTGAACTGCTTGGGAATCGTCTGACACAGCGTTCGCGCCATGCCGTCGGGCATTCGGACACGTACGCCATCAATCTCCGCACCGGCTTCTTTCCACAGTGCCAACGCATGGGCATCATCGCGAAACTCGACCCCAACGTGTTCGAGTAACCAGTCCGCCTGCTGTTCGATGCGCTCGAGGGCTTCGTCGCCCAGAAAGTCGTAGTAGGGGATCTTGCGCGTAATGTATGCGGGCGCCGTGCTATTTTGCGATGCAGGACGTTCGCGTCGGGCGCGGCGTGATGATCCTCTTCTGGCCATAGTCTTGAGATCCGGTGGCATCGCGTTTGGAGCTCTTGAGATAGCATGGAAAATCGTTCTTACTCAATCATTTCAGTACCGGAAGATGGCGCTGGCCCGACATCGGTCGCTGTGATGCAACTTGATGGCGTGAAAATCCAACCCTCGACTAGGTGAGAAGATTAAAAAGAAGGGTAGATACCTTGCAATAGGAGAGGGAGATCGCGATGAACGCATCCGACCCCGAGCTTGCACGCCGCTATTTCGATCAGGGTTTTGTCCATCCCATCGACTTGATGACGGATATCGAAGTGGAGGGGCACTATGCCAGGCTGCTGGGATACGAGCGCCACAATGGCCCCTTGCACTATCGAGTCAAGCCCTATCTTGTGTTTTCATCTGCCTATGAGATTGCGACGCACCCGAATTTGCTTGATGCGGTCGAGCAGGTTCTGGGTCCTGATATTCTTCTTTGGGATGCATCGTTCATTGTGAAAGAGCCGGATAGCAAGGGATTTATTAGCTGGCATCAAGACATGACCTATTGGGGACTCGAAGCGGACAGCGACGATGATCTGGTCAGTGCATGGGTGGCGTTAACACCGGCCATGCAAATGAACGGTTGCATGCAGTTTGTGCGCGGGTCTCATCGGGGTCCGCGACTCGAGCATAAAGATACCTACGACGAAAATAACTTGTTGCATCGAGGTCAAGAAATTGAGAACCAGTTCGATGAGTCGCTGGTCACTCATCTTGAGATGCAGCCTGGACAAGCGTCGTTACACCACGGTTGGGCCGTGCACTCGTCGAATCCCAACGCATCGCACACTCGGCGTGTGGCTTTGGCGATCAACTATGTACGACCGAACGTACGGCAAACGGTGACAGACGGGGAGTCTGCGACGCTCGTGCGAGGCGAGGACCGGTATGGGCACTTTCGCCATGAGCCGACGTGCGGGGAAGACAACCTGCCGGAGAACGTGGCGTTTCAATTGGAAGTCGAGCGATTAAAACGCGAGGTTTACAGCAACGCGTAAATGGGCCACTGCCTTTGCTCGCAGAGAAAGTGATCGCGCTTCAGCGTCGCATGGCGAGATCAAAATAGGGTTGGAGGATGCCCTGGTTACGCGTCGAGTCAGGCCCCTCATTTTGTGTTGGGTCATCGGCGTGGTAAGTTTTCACGCTGAATAAAAACGAGTAGGTGAGCGGTATCTCTCAATCCAAGACGTCGGCGTCGCACGCCGAACCCACGATCGATTGGAGCGTTTTCGTTCCAACGTTCATCATGGTCGCCCTGCTGGGTGGCGCGTTGATCGGTTTTCAGGACGCCTCGAATCAGTGGGTGGCCGATGCCGTGAGCTTCATTAAAACCAATCTGAGTTGGCTCTACTTGCTCATCGGATTGGGCGCGCTGTTTTTTTGCGGTTGGCTGGCGTTTGGCCCCTATGGCGGTATGAAGTTGGGGGCGGATGACGAGCAGCCCGAATTTACCACACCGCACTGGGTAGCCATGATGTTTACGGCGGGTATTGGTGCTGGGTTAATTGTCTGGGGATTTGCTGAGCCCATCTACTATATCCAAACGCCACCGTTTGGCATTACACCCCACTCGGATTTGGCGTTCGAATGGGCGCACGTTTACCCGCTTTTTCATTGGGGCGTGATTCCATGGGCCGTTTATGCCGTGCCGGCTATCCCGATCGCGTATCTGCTCTACCGTCGGCGCGAATCGCATCTTCGCATTAGCCATACGTTGAGCGATTCGTTCCCCGGTGCGAAGCATCCGGCCATCGCGTCCTTTATCGATATTCTGATCATGCTGGGCATATTGGGCGGCACCGCCACGTCGCTTGGGCTGGGCGTGCCGCTCGTTTCATCATTCCTTTCGGCGCTAACGGGTATGGAAGATTCCGTGACGCTCAAATTCATCGTGCTGTTCGGCTATACGCTAATCTTCGGTGCCAGCGCTTATCGCGGATTGAAAAAAGGCATCAAGGTGCTTGCCGATATCAATATGGTGTTAGCGATCATCATGATGCTGTTCATTTTGTTGATCGGCCCCACCGTGTTCATCCTATCGTTAAGTGTCAATAGCCTCGGCATGTTTTTCGACAACTTCTGGCGCATGAGTTTGTGGACTGATCCAATTACACAGAGCGGTTTTCCGGAAGATTGGACCGTGTTCTATTGGGCCTGGTGGATTGCTTTCGCGGCCTTTATCGGTTTGTTCTTTGGCCGGATCTCGCGCGGGCGCACCATTCGGCAGGTGGTTTTGGGAATTATTGGATTGGGTAGCCTCGGTACCACGTTCTTTTTGCTCATCGCCGGCGGCTATTCCCTGCATCTTGAGCAATCGGGTGCACTGGCGGTCAGTGAGGTGCTATCCGAGCATGGCTTGTCGTATACGGTAACCGCTGTGTTGTCACAGTTGCCCTTTGGCAAACTCACATTACTGGCGTTTTTTATTTTGGCGCTCATTTTTTACGCGACCACGCTGGATTCAGCGGCGTATGTGTTGGCCAGTGTGTCGTCAAAAGATTTGCGTAACGATCAGGAGCCGCCGCGCGCGAACCGCTTGATTTGGGCTTTCGCGCTGGCCTTCTTTACGGCCGGACTCATCAAGGCGGGCAGCCTCAGTATTGTGCAGTCCATGACGATCGTCTTCTCGCTGCCGATTATTCCGATTTTGGTGCTGATGAGTCTGTCGCTTGTCAAATGGTTGCGCGCTGATCCGTATCGTCAATAGCCGGTCAATTCAGCCGCCCCACGCGAACTGTGGTGACTCAGCACGTTGCTTGTTAGATCGGTTGCTCTTTCTTTTTACTTTTCACTCGCAGCGGCTTTCTGACCCGCAGTAATAATCCACCGAATTGCCTCGAGGTCTCGCGCGAGGCGAGGCTAAACGAGGGATCGCGTCACCCGCGCGCATGTTCAAAAAACGACATTTGCCTTTCGGATTTTCCCGACTCTGGCGGTTTGCGATTTCGGGACGCATTTTCTCCGTGACCATCGCTTCCCCTGTCACCGAAAAGGTGGTTTATTGAGATCGGGAAGTGCGAGGTGATGACATGAGCTATTCAGTTTCAAAACCAAAAATCAATCCGTTTACGTCAGGCGCTGGCGGACTTAAAGCCGATGGTTCGCCGGACGATAACGATCGCGTTGAAATTGGCCCGACGCACATCGCATTCGAAGAGTGGCAACGCGCTGGCTTACAACCCCCCAATCTTGAGCGCATGCGCGAGCATCGTTTGGCGCGTGTTGTTGCACAACTTCAGCAGCGCGATTACGCCGGCGTATTGTTGTTTGATCCGCTCAATATCCGCTATGCCTGCGACAGTACCAACATGCAGGTGTGGACGCTGCACAATTATTCTCGAGCCGTGTTTGTATCGGCCAGCGGCAAGGTGATTCTGTGGGACTATCATCGTTGCGAGCATGTTTCGGCGCACTTGCATCGCATCGATGAAATTCGTCACGGGGCCGGTTTCTTTTACTTTGAAACCGGTGATCAAACCGACCAATACGCCCAAGATTTCGCCAAGCAGATAGACGGCGTCTTGCGGGAGCACGGTGGCGATAATCGGCGTTTGGCCATCGACAAGATGGAAGTGGCCGGCATCCAGTCGCTGCAGAAACTCGGAGTTGACATAAAAAGCGGGCAGCAGGTTATGGAGCATGCACGCGTCGTAAAAGGGCCCGAGGACATAAAAGCCATGCGTTGTGCCATCTACAGTTGTGAACAAGCCATGGCCGAAATGCATAGCGCCATGACACCGGGTATGACGGAGGTCGAACTGTGGTCGCATCTTCACGCTGGCAACATACGGCGCGGTGGAGAATGGATTGAAACGCGTATTTTCAGTTCTGGCCCGCGCACGAACCCCTGGATGCAGGAATGTGGGCCGCGCATAATTCAAAACGGCGATATCGTCTCGTTCGATACCGACATGGTAGGGCCGTATGGCATGTGTGCTGACATTTCGCGCTCATGGATCTGTGGCGATAAAAAGCCCACCGACGAAATGCGGCGTGTTTATCAAATGTCCCGCGAACATGTCGAAACCAATATGCGCTTGCTGGCACCCGGTGTGCCATTCAAAGAGCTCACATTCGGCGGCCATATGTTACCGGATGAATTTGTTGCTCAACGTTATGGAGTGAAAATGCACGGCATCGGACTGTGCGATGAGTTTCCGGCGATCTACTATCCCGAGGACTACATCGACAATGCGTTCGACTACGAGCTGGAAGCCGGCATGACCCTGTGCGTTGAAGTGTACGCGGGCGAAGTAGGTTCCAGTGTTGGAATAAAAATAGAGCAGCAGGTGCTCGTCACCGAAACCGGCTATGAGTGTCTCAGTCAGTTTCCTTATGATGAGCGCTTAATGGCGTAAACAACACTATGAACACAACTATCGGTGTAGTGGGCGCGGGCACCATCGCCACGCCCATGGTGCGGTCACTGCTGCGCCGTTTCCCGGACATTTCCATTGTTCTTTCTCCTCGTTCCGTCCATGTTGGCGAACGGTTAAGCGCTGAGGATGCGCGCGTGCAGGTGGCGCCGGATAACCAAGGCGTACTGGATGCGAGCAAAATTGTCTTGCTGTGCATGATGCAAGACGTGGCGCGCGAAGTATTGCCTGCGCTGAGTTTTCATTCCGATCACCGATTGGTGACTGTGATGGTCGACTACTCGGTTGAGGATTTATTGGTCGACTGCTATCCCGCCACGGACATTGAACTTACGATGCCGCTGCCGTTTATCGAGACGGGTGGCTGCCCGCTGCCTTGCTATCCCACCGCCCACATCGTCCGCGAGCTTTATGGTGACGACAATGACATTGTTGAATTGGATCGCATCGAGGCCATGGCGCCGCACGTCGCCGTATCGGGCGTTGTGTCGGCATTTATGCAGAGCGTTGATGAGGTGGGTCAATGGTTGGGCCAACAAACGGGCGATGCGGTTGCCGCGGAGTCGCACGTCGTGAAAATGCTGGTAGGCTATCTTAAATCGGTAAAAGCGGATGGTGCGGACAGACTCAAGGACGAAATGAAAAACCTATCCACGCGCGGTGGCCTCAATGCCCAGTTTCGACAGAATCTTAACGATGCGCAGGTCTATTTGCGCATGCACGCTGAACTCGATGCGTTGCTCAAGCGTTTAACCCAACCCTCGTCGTGACCACTCCCGCGGATTATCGACGCGGCGTTATCCAAGCCATTGTGGCCGGCTTCTTTCTGTCGAGCGCCGGCATCGGCATGCGCCTAATGGAGCAGGCCACGCCCGAACACGTCACGTTCTATCGCGCGCTGGGACTTACGTTTTTTGCACTGGCGGTGCTCGTGGTTAAAAATCCCACGCGACCGTGGCGGCCCGTCATTGAGACCGGCTGGATTGGGTTGGCCGCAGGAATTCCCTTTGCGTTTGCCTCACTGTGTGTCGTGTTTGGTTTGGCCAGCACCACCGTCGCCAACGTGATGTTCATCGTCTCGCTGTCGCCGTTTTTCGCCGCGCTGCTCGGCTGGCTGATTCTCAAAGAGCGCGTTTCGGTGCGCACTTGGATAGCCATCACGATTGCCGTATGCGGCGTACTCATCATGGTACAAGGTGGACTGTCCGCCGAGGGTTGGGTCGGTGTCCTGTGGGCGTTTGGCATGGCCTTCAACTATGGCCTATTCATGGTGCTCACGCGGTTCGGCAAAGATAAGGATATGTTCCCGGTCGTGTTCTGGTCAGGCGTGCTGCTCGCAGCGATCATTACCTTCTTTATTGACAGTTTTGCATTGCCCGCTCAAGACGTTTTGTTGGGTCTTGCACTCGGTGTCTTTCAAATTGGTCTGGGCGGCCTGCTGCTTGTCGCGGCGTCAAAACATGTGCCCGCCGCGCAGATAGTCTTTCTCGCTATGCTTGAACCGGTTCTGAGTCCTATTTGGGTGTGGCTCGGTGTGGGCGAAGTGCCGACATCTCAATCACTCGTGGGCGGCGCCATCATTCTGTTTGCCATCGGATTTTTTACGCTAGCAGGCGGTGCGCGCGAGGACGCCGCGCCCAAGGGCTGACACGGCCGCGTGCCGTATTCAGGTGATGACGGTAAATCACTTGAGTTCATTCGGTCGTAAAGCCAATCCACAGCTTAGTCGAGTGTCTATGTCGACTATTCGTTGGCCTCGAGACGGCGAGCGTTTTCGCCCGGTAAACTGTCACATGAAGCCGTCACCCGTGCGCTGATCAGGCCGGAATCATCGTCAACCTCCGGAAGTTGGATGCGCTGTACATCCAACGTCACGTCACTAGATTGTCCACCCTTGGTTTCTTGCAAGGCTTGCACTTGTTGTCGAGCCAGGTTTTCGGCTCGGGCGAGTGCGGCGGTCGGATCGATCTCTGATTCGGGCTCAGCGCCAGTATGAATCAGATAGCCACCACGCTCATTAAGCGTAATCTCAATGGTGTATTCGGATCGAATCATGCCCACGGCCGCGCCGACAGCGTTAGCCACGTGGCTGTGTTGGGGAACGTGTGTTTCGATGTTCAAACGCTGACCGACCGCTGGGTAGAACACATTAGCAGGCCCCCCCACCGCGACGAGGGGCAGGGCCGACGTAAACGTCACGCCCAGGTGATTGATCTTGTCCTGACCGGCCGCTACCGCGGCAACGAGTGCGTTGTCGTCGCTAAAATTCGTATCGCTCAATTCATTAATAATGAGCCGCGTGCTCTTATCGATGGTGAGATTGACTACCTCTTGGCATACGTTACGCACCTGTTCGTCCACATTAGACCCAGCCACCCGATAGCTGGCGCGGCCCAAGAGCTCAGCCGCCGAGCGCGCCGCGCGCACCGACCATTGTCCTTGAAGCCCGAGCACATGGGCTGCGTCACTCGGAGTAAAACCCGAGCGCCGCAAAATGCCGCGATCGACCAGCGCGCGCACGCAGGCGCGATCGGCGGCGCCATTTATCACGTTGCGGCTTTTGTTGGGGCGCGCTGGATTGAGCGTGGCAATAAAGCGCTGTTCGCGCGCGCTCAGCGTGGCGCTTTCGGTGAGATTCAGCACAAGATAATCGAGTGCTGACAGCATACCGCCCGAGGCTGAAAGCGCGGCCTCGAGTTCGATTTCGAGTTCAGGGTAAAGGGTTGCCAGCATGGAGATGGGTGCCACGCGCGTATCCAGCAGGGTTAGGCCGGAGGCGGAGTCGACCTCGACGCCGCTGTCACCGCCCAAGCCAATGGTCTGCATATCGATGGCGTGCACGAGCGTACGGTAACCGCCGACGTTTGAGCCACGCGCGCTTAAGGCGGGCCAGCCGTTGCGCACGGTGGCGACGTCGGAGGTGGTGCCGCCCATATCGGCCACCACAAAATTGTGGAGCGAGGTGAGGTAGCGTGCGCCGATCACGCTCGCGGCGGGACCGGACAGAATGGTTTCGATGGGTTTTTCTATTACCGAATCGGCGGCGGCGATGGAGCCGTCGCCCTTGACGATCATGACAGGTGCTTTGAGGTTCAACGCGTTCATCGATTCGATGACCGCATTGGTCAGATCAACAATCAGCGAGATAATGCGCGCATTAAACGCAGCGGTTAGTGCTCTGAGCGGTCCGTTGAGCGAATCGGATAGATCGCATGACGCACTGACAGGCTTACCGGTGAGGGCGTGAATCAGCGTCGACGCACGGCGCTCATGCTGGGGATTGCGTACCGCGTAGTGCGAGGCGACGGCGAAGGCGTCGACCTCAAGCGACGAGCACGCATCGCGCACCGCTTGTTCATCGAGCGGGGCGTACTCGTGGCCATCATAACGATGCCCGCCTTCAATCGCCACGACATGCGCGTCAGGGATAGCGCTGGCGATGTTCGTTCGCGCAATCATGTCTTGGTCAAAGCCGATAAGCAGTACACCGATGTTGGACCCTTTGCCCTCGACCAGCGCATTGGTGGCCAGTGTGGTGGACAACGACACCTGCGCGATGTCGGAGGCGGACAGGTTGCTGGCTTCGTCGAGCACTTTTTCTAACGCGCTCGATACACCATCAGAGAGCTTGCTGTGCGTAGTCAGTGATTTAGCGGCGGTGATGACGGCGTTCTGATCAGAATCGATAATCACCGCATCGGTGTACGTGCCGCCGGTGTCGATGCCGATGAGGTAGCGACTCATCAGGACACGTATCCAAACAGGCGGGGTAGATACAAAGCAAGCGGCGACCAAAAAGTCGTTATGAGCATGACCGGCAGTGCGGCAAACAGCATAAAGCCAAACGCGGGGCGGGCGACGCTCGACATGCCCACATTACAGATACGGCAGCTCATAAAAAGAATGGGCGCCATTGGTGGACTGTTGCAGCCAATGACGACGCTCGTGCCAACAATGGCCGCAAAATGAATGGGATCGACGCCGATATTGATCATCACAGGCAGCAATAGCGGACTGACGATGGCCACGACGCTCACATCGTCCATGATCATACCGAGCAGGATCAGAAATAGGTTGACGGCAAGCAGGATAAGAATTTTCGACTGCAGCGTATTGAGCATCAGGTCGGTCAGTTCCTGTGGGATGCGCTCGAGCGTGAAAATGCGACTGGCGACAAACGAGAAGACGAGAATGATC
Organism: Pseudomonadota bacterium; assembly: GCA_039028935.1. Lineage (NCBI taxonomy): Bacteria > Pseudomonadati > Pseudomonadota > Pseudomonadota bacterium. Next base: position 65,255 of record JBCCHD010000001.1, read on the forward strand.
ATGATCACGCCGGTGGTCGTAGCGGCGTCGATCAGCGCGTTGGCAAGTTTGCGCCAGTCGAGTTCGCGGTACACGAAAAATCCAACGGGAATCGCATACACGACGGCAATCGCGGCGGCTTCCGTCGGCGTGAAATAGCCGCCGTCGATGCCACCGAGAATGATGAATGGCACAAGCAGCGCGGGGAGCGCCGCTCCGCCGGCCTGACCAATGGTGCGCAGTCGTGTTTTTAATGGCATGGCTCCGCTGGCCACGCCGGCGTGACGACGATGCCAGGCATTGAGCGCGCAGAGCCATAGAATGAGCAGAATGCCGGGCCCGATGGTGGCAAGGAAACAGGCCGCCACCGATTGGCGTGTGACCACTGCATAGAGAATCATGGTGATGCTAGGTGGAATCAGTAGACCGAGCAGAGACGACATGCTCAGTAGCGCCGTGGTGTACGGCCTCTCGTAACCGTGTTTTTCCATCGGGTCGGCCATGATCGTGCCGATGGCGGCCACCGCCGCCGACGCGGTGCCGGAAATCGCACCGAATATGCCGCACGCTACAACCATCGAATTGCCCATGCCGCTGCGCGAACGTCCAACAATTGCCTCGACAAATGTAATGAGTCGCGCGGCCATACCGCCAGCCTGCATGAGATAGCCGGTCATAATAAAGAGCGGTAGGGCGATGAGGATCACCGAGTTGATCGACCAAAAACCGGTGGTCATGACAAACGAAAATTGAATGTCATACGTGAGCACCAGAACGAGCGTCATCGCGGCGAACGAAAAGACTACCGGCACGCCGATCATCATTAGCAGCACGACGGCGATGAGGGCATACACCACGCCCATCAGGCTTTGCCTCCATCGCCGAGTGCCAGGGCGTCGCTCAACGCATCGCGTATCGCGTAAAACACCATGAGCACACTGCACACAAACAGGCTGGACTGCGCCACGTAGAGGGGGATGCGTAAAGCTGCCGTGCTCTGCTGGCGTTCAAAGCCCCAACGGATGAGGCTGAAGCTCCAAATGGCAAACACGATCGCCATGAGAAGTGAGATAAGTGTGGCCACAAAACGCATACGCGCTTTGGTCGATTCGTTTTGAGTGATGACCTGAATAAAATCGCCGCTGAGGTGGGTGCGGTCACGCGAGGCGAGCGCCGCGCCGAGCATGTAAAGCCACATGACGCTAGTGAGTACGACTTCTTCAAGGCCCAACAACGGCTGGCCGAGCAGTTCGCGCGAGACGATGCCGCTGACCATGAGCACAGCCACGGCGAGCGACAGCACGACGACCAGCGGCTTGAGTACTCGTGCGACGAACGGGTCGAGGCGTTTGATCAGAGCGAGCAACGCGTGCATGTCTTACTCCGGCACCGACGCGTTATCACGCACGGTTTGCATGATGGCAGGACCTAAAAACGTTTCCGCTTGCGGCCACACTTTGTCGCGCACCGTGCGCACCCAACTCTGCATTTCAGCGGTATTGGGCACAAAATACGCCATGCCGTTCGCCTGGGCAGTGGCGATCCATTTGTCGTCTTCGGTTTTGGCGTCAGCAAACTGCTTGCGAATCACGATGTCGGCGGTGTCTTCAAAGATCTGCTTGTCCGCGTCGCTCAGGTTTAACCACACCTCATTGTTCATCACAAGCGCCGCCGCCGAGAAGTTGTGTTTGGTGTGCACGAAGTAGTCGAGCAGATCGCCAAAGTACTCATAGTCCCAATAGATCACATTGCTCGAGTCACCATCAACAACGCCAGTCTGTAGCGAGGTGTACACCTCAGACCAGTCGATGGGCACGGCGTCAAAGCCCATTGCCGAAATGGTTTGTGGTAACGGAAAAATTGTTTGCGAACGCAGTTTTATTCCTGCCGTGTTATCGATGCTGGTCGTGTAGCGGCCCTTGGTGGCGATGCCACCAAATCCTTCTGGATAAGGGCCAAAATATTTAAGACCGTTCTCGGCATAGACACCGGCGACAACTTGAGTGAGCCAACCGTCACGTGCGTAGGCGGCCAGCGCATCGTCCCAACCGATCGTGAGATAGGGTAAAAAACTCACGCCCATACGTTGGTCGTACGCCGTTTGCGGCCAGGCGAGCACCATGTGCAGATTGCCTTTCAGCAGTTGGTCAAAAATCTCCTGCTGGCCACCCAGCTCATTTTGATAAAAGACGTTGATCGAAAGGCGGCCCTGCGAGCGCTCATCGACGAGTTTCGCCCAAAGGCGCATCGATGTGCCCTGCGGCGAATCGTAGTCGCCTGACACCACCACAAGATGGAAGCGTTGTGTCTCGTCGGCCGCCATGGCGCCATACGAGAACAGCCAAACAAGAAGGATCAGGCCGTAACGGTTCATAGGGATTCCCTGTTCTGGCGCGAGTACGACGCGGTGGGCGCCGCCAGCAGCCAACTAAAAATATAGCGTGTTGACACCCTTACACGTCGGGCTGTTCGTGACCCCATGCGACGATTCCGGGTACACTTGCGACATGACGAATTTATTTCTCGATTTACCGCCGCGTGATCTGCTGCGTGTGATTCATAACCATCTCAATCAGCGTTTTTTTGCCGACAGCAAGGCCGCGTCGAAGCGGCTGTTTAAATCGCTTGCGCATGGCACCGAGGCGCCGTTTATTGCCATCTCGACCGAAGAGTCGGGCGACATTCGAAGCGTCCTGCGTCTCGACATGACGGCGGTGTCGGGCAAGTTTAACTTTCGTTTGTTCCGCGAAGCACTCGCGGCGCATCTTTATCGCATCGACCAGGCGCTTGCTGACCAGAATGACGCCACGGCTGACTCTGCAAACGTTTACGTCGATCAAGATGATTCCAGCCGTCTGGTGTTCAATTTGCCGGGCGTTACCGACAGCAATGGCCATATCAACGCGCTGGTGTCCGGTGTCGAGGTCACGGAGCCCGGATCGTTTGTGGTAAAGCTCGTGTTTTTGCCCGTCGAGCAGGACGCGCCGCGCAGTGATTGATACCGGTTGGGCAACTAGGCGGTCACCGCCTCAAGCGCGCGGCGGTAATAACGCAGCCCCCAAAACACCACAACGGCGGTGGCCGGGTACACGATCCCGGCGACTGTGCTGAGCGACAGATTCAACAGCATGTCGTCGCGGTAGACGAAATTGGTGAAACCGGCGATTAGGCTGCCCCCGAGCGCAAGACCAAACAGGTTGGCCATAAACAGCAGGAGCGCGCTCATTTGCGCGCGCATGCGGTTAGGGCTGATGGCCATCAGTGCGGCGAGCGAAATGCCAAAGTAGGTGTAGTGCACGAATGAGGTAAACCACAGAAGCGCAATCGCCGTCGAGGCATCGGGCACGAGCGTCGCAAGGGGGGCAGGCAGTATCAACAGCGCCGCCGCTAGTCCCACTACGCGCAGATTGGCATCCACGTAGCCGCGCTTGCGCACCCACGTCGCCGCCAGCGCGCCAAACAAGGCCCCTGGGGTGCCGGCAAAAATCGACATCAGGCCCAGCTGCGTGCCGGCTTCGGTGAGCGGCATGTTGTGCGTGCGCTGAAGAAAGGACGGAAACCAGTTGGCGTGTCCGTAACCGATCATGCTCATCAGCGACACGGCAGCAAATATAGCGGTGAACGCCTGCCAGTGTGTTCCAAGGTAGGCTCGAATTTCACTCAGCGGAATGGAGTCGCTGCCCTGTTGCGTGAGCGTGGTTTGCTGGCGCGCCGGTTCTTTTAGAAGCGCAATGGCAATGGACAACGCGACGCCCGGCAAGCCGACGGCAATAAATGTGAGTTGCCAGGCTTCAAAGCCTTGTAGCATTTCGGGCAACGTCGCCGTTGAAAAATACTCGAACACATGCCCGCCGATCATGTAGGCCAGTCCGCCTCCAAGCGTGATGCCCATGGCATAAATCGACGTCGCCCAGCGCAGTTTGCCGGGCTCGAAGTAGTCGGATAACAACGAGTAGGCCGGCGGTGACAGCGCCGCTTCGCCAACCCCAACGCCCACGCGCGCAAAGAACAAGCCAATAAAGTTCTTGGCAAACCCGCATAGGCAGGTCATGAGCGACCAAAACATCACGCCCGCGGCGACAATTCCAACGCGCTTATGCGAATCGGCGTAGCGTCCAATCGGCAAACCAAGGCCGATGTACAACAGCGTGAACGCAAAGCCATGCAGTAACGAAAATTCGAAATCGCTGATGTTGAACGATTCGCGAATGGGCATCACGAGCATCGCCATAATGTTGCGATCAATGAACGAGAGGATGTAGGCCAGCAGCAATAAGGCAAGCGCGGTGTTGGCTTGTCGGGCCGGTGGATAGGGAATTGAAGAGGCGCGGTCGGTCATACCTCAATGTAACAAAAAAAGCCCTCCGAAGAGGGCTTTTTGTCGAGCGGTTAACACGTCGAATCGGCTAGCTTGCCGCCTTGCGATCCTGCGCTTCTTTGATGACCGCTTCGGCCACATTCGCCGGACAGGCTGAGTAGTGCGAGAACTCCATCGAGAACTGCCCACGGCCCGAAGTCAGGGTACGCAGATGACCGATGTAGCCAAACATCTCACTCAACGGTGCTTCTGCCTTAACACGTACGCCGGTGACGCCGGTGTCCTGCGCCTTAATCATGCCGCGACGACGGTTGAGGTCGCCGATAACATCCCCTACATGATCGTCGGGCGTAAACACGTCGACTTTCATAATCGGCTCAAGCAGCTGTGGTGATGCTTTTGGCACGGTCTGGCGGTAAGCGGCTTTGGTGGCCAACTCAAAGGCCATCGCTGAGGAGTCTACCGCGTGGAACGCGCCGTCCATCAACGTCACTTTGACATCGAGCAGTGGATAGCCGGCGAGGGTGCCTTCTTCCATGCTGGCCCCAAACGCTTTTTCGATCGCCGACCAGTATTCACGAGGTACGTTACCGCCGGTGACTTTCGATTCGAATTCGTAGCCACTGTTGGTTTCACCTGGCTCAATCACGTAGTCGATTTTCGCGAATTGACCCGAACCACCCGTCTGTTTCTTGTGGGTGTAGGAATCTTCGACCAGTTGAGTAATGGTTTCGCGGTAAGCGACCTGCGGCTTACCAACTTCCACCTCAACACCGTGTGTACGCTTGAGGATGTCGACCTTGATATCCAGGTGCAGCTCACCCATTCCGGCGAGAATCGTTTCGCCCGATTCTTCATCGGTGCTCACGCGGAACGATGGGTCTTCCTGAATCATCTTGTTGAGCGCCACACCCATCTTCTCAGTGCCCGCCTTGTCTTTAGGACTAATGGCGATTGAGATCACCGGGTCTGGGAACACCATTGGCTCCAGCGTAGCCGGATCGTTAGGGTCGCACAGGGTGTGACCAGTGCGGGTGTTTTTCATACCCAACAGCGCGATGATGTCGCCGGCCTGTGCTGAATCACGCTCTTCGCGCGAGTCAGCGTGCATTTCGACGATTCGTCCGATCCGCTCGGTTTTACCAGTATAGGTATTGAGCACTGTATCGCCTTTTTTCAGCGTGCCCGAATAAATGCGCGTGAAGGTCAGCGCGCCGTAGCGGTCATCCATAATTTTGAATGCCAGCGCGCGCAGTGGACCGCCAGCATCGACAATCGCCTTGCCGCCGGTTTCATTACCCTCCAGGTCCACCTCAGGCTGTGGATCGACTTCCATCGGGTTAGGCAGGTAGTCGACAACGGCATTCAGCACCAGCTGCACGCCTTTGTTTTTGAATGCCGAACCGCAGTAGGTCGGGAAAAAGTCCAGAGCGATGGTGCCTTTACGAATGCATTTCTGCAGGTCTTCCACAGACGGCTCTTCGCCCTCGAGGTATTTTTCCATGAGGTCGTCGTCCTGCTCGAGCGCGGTCTCGACCAGCATCTCGCGATACTCTTCGACTTTGTCCGCATAGTCAGCCGGTACGTCAGTGACTTCGTATTTGGTCGGATCGCCTGAATTGTCCCAGGTCCACGCTTTGCGCGTGAGTAGATCAATGACGCCCACAAAGTCGTCTTCGATACCCATCGGCAGCACCATAACGAGTGGCTTTGCGCCCAACACGTCGCGCACCTGATCGACCACGCGATAGAAATCCGCGCCCATGCGATCGAGCTTGTTCACAAAGATGATGCGAGCGACTTCAGACTCGTTGGCATAGCGCCAGTTGGTTTCAGACTGAGGCTCCACGCCGCCTGAACCACAGAACACGCCCACCCCACCGTCGAGCACCTTCAATGAGCGGTACACTTCGATCGTGAAGTCCACGTGTCCAGGGGTGTCGATGATGTTGAGGCGGTGCCCGTCCCATTCGCAGGTCGTAGCAGCGGACTGAATGGTGATGCCGCGCTCTTGCTCCTGGTCCATGAAGTCAGTGGTTGCTGCGCCGTCGTGAACCTCACCGATTTTGTGAATCTTGCCGGTTAATTTCAAAATCCGCTCAGTGGTGGTGGTTTTGCCTGCATCCACGTGGGCGAAAATGCCAATGTTGCGGTATTTGGTAAGGTCAGTCATGACGGTTCTCTTCGTTTTCAGTAAATGTGTGTTTTCGTGCGTTTTGCTGGGCCTTTTGTTTCGTCCAGCGTAAAAAGCCCATCTGCGGAAGTGGGACCCGCGGATGAGCTTAGATTTTGCGAAACGAGATGATTAACCTTTTGATTTATAAGAGTTAATCAAATAGCCGTTCCGAACTTTGCGCGCATGATAGCAGGGTCCGCCAAAGGCCGCCACCCAAACCGTTTAAACGCGCCAAATCAAGCCGATTAAATGTGTCCTCGCGCGCCGGAATTCAAGGGCGACGTGGTCGCGCTCGATGGCGTGAAATCATCGCGCGGCTGAACCAAAACGTGCCCTCGATGCTCTGACGTTAAGATGGGAAACGGCCGCGCATCACCGTATAATTGTCGCGCCGCACAAGCCCGATATGAGCATGGCTTTGGGCGCGTGACTCAGCTCCTCGGAGCCCACTACAGGACGTCATTATTATGAGCAGTATTTGCCGGGGCACTGGACGCCACCTCGATCGTATCCATCGATGTGTGGCCGCATTGATGTTGGGCCTAAGCCCGGTGTCAATGACCGTTGCGCAAGAGGCCACTACCGTCAATGTCGCGACGCTTGCGGATGTGCAGGTTGCGCAACGCCAATTTGCGCCGGCCGATGTGATCGCGGCCAACCGCGCCATCGTCGCTGCCGAGGTGGCCGCCAATATCGACTCGGTGGCGGCAGAAGTTGGGCAGCGTGTCAAAAAAGGCGACGTGCTGGCACAGCTTGATCAGCGCGACTATCAACTCGCGCTCGAACAAGCCGAGGCGCAGCTGGCGTCGACCAATGCGCAAATCGACCAGGCCAATCTTCGTCTAAAACGGGCGCAGAAGTTATCGGGTAACCAATATATTTCCGCCGACGACCTGCTCGCACGCGAAACGGATGTTGTGGTGCTCACGGCCAACCGCGCCGCGAATAATGTCGCCATTCGCATTGCCAAAAACAATTTGGACAAAACGCAAATCCGTGCACCGTTTGATTCGGTTGTGGTGGCGCGACCGGCACAAGTGGGCAGCTACGTAACCCCCGCCGCCCCCATGTTTGAATTGGTGCAACTCGATAGTGCGGAGGTCGAGGCACGCGTGGCCAGTAATCTGGTGGCGGGCATCGAGTCGGCCACAGCGCTGCGCTTTGAGCGCAATGGTGAATTCTGGCCGGTGAGATTGCTGCGTGTGAGTCCCGTCGTGGCGTCTGAGTCCGGCGCACAAATCGTGCGCTTGGCATTTGCGCAACAAGCCGCCGCGGTGGGAAGCAGCGGTCGATTCAGTTGGCAAGATGCCGGTGGGCTGGTGCCCACCGACTTGTTGGTCAAACGAAACGGCGAACTTGGCGTGTTTATTGCCGAAGGTGACCGAGCGCGTTTTTATGCGGTGGCCGGTGCACAGGAGGGCCGCCCCGCGGCCGTTGGGCTCGATCCGTCTACAACGATCGTGACGGTCGGCCGCTTCAAACTGCAGGATGGCCAATTACTGAATATCGTCGGTCAATAGGATTCACGGCCGTGCTGAGAAACCTCCTTACCCATCATCCGCTGGTCAATATTCTCTTTCTGGTTGTGCTGATTTTCGGCGCGTTGTCCTTTGTGCAAATGCCCCGCGAGAACGATCCCGACGTCAATTTTAACTGGATAATTATCAACACCGTGTTGCCGGGCTCGTCGGCCAAAGACGTCGAGGAACTGGTCACTGCGCCGCTGGAAGATGCACTGAGCGGCATTAAGGACATCAAATTTGTGTCGAGCAATTCGCAGCAAGATAGCTCGACGATGCTGGTGCGCTTTAATGAAATGCCGCGCGATGAGTTTTTAGTGCGTTTTGCTGATTTGCGTCGCGACGTACAAAACAAAGCGCGAGCTGAGCTTCCCGATGAAGCGGAAGATCCGTTTATTACGGAGATTTCCACTTCGAGTGGTTTCCCGACAGCCATTGTCGTGGTGGCCGGTCAGGCGCAGGACGAAACGTTGCGCGAAATTGCGCGCACCATGGAGCAGGACCTCGAGCGCTTGAAAGGCGTCGACAATGTGTCGAGCATCGGTCTGCACCCACCTGAACTGCAGGTCAATCTCGATTTATCGGCGATTGCCGCACGCGGATTGACCGCTACGGCGATCAGCGACAGTTTGCGCAGCGCTTATCGTGATACATCGGCGGGCGAACTGTCGGTCGCGGGTGCGCAATGGCTTGTGCGGGTCGACGAAGCGGAGCCCGATCCGGAAAAGTTGGCGCAATTTCAGTTGCGCACCCCCGATGGCGGCCAGGTCGCGTTGGGGCAGGTCGCCAGTGTTGAGCGGGTGCGTAAAAAGGCCGCCACCAAAGTGACGTTTGAAGGCAGCCCGGCCGTGTCGTTGGCCGTGATTAAACAAAAGTACGTCAACACATTGGAGTTGGTTGATCGCATCAACGCGTATGTCGATGAGAAAAACACCCAATACGCCGATCGTGGTATTCACGTGTCGTTGGCGGACGACCAAACCGTGCAGACACGTAACGCGCTGAACGTCATGGGTCGGAACGCGGTGCTCGGTTTGTTCCTGGTGCTTATCGTGTGCTGGCTGTTTCTCGGGATACGCATTGCCACTATGGTTACGCTCGGTATCGCCTTTTCCATTGCCGGTACGCTATGGATGCTCAATGTCACGGGCAATACGCTGAATGTCATGGTGCTGCTGGGTATCGTGATTGTACTTGGGATGCTGGTGGACGATGCCGTGGTTGTGGTGGAGGCGGTGTACTATCGACTGCAGCGTGGCGTACCGGGTGTCGAGGCGGCGATCGGCGCGTTGCGCGAAGTGGGCAAGCCCGTGCTGTCAGCGGTCGCGACGACTTCGGCGGCGTTTCTGCCGCTGATGCTGCTAAAAGGCGTTGTCGGTCAGTTTATGTTTGTGATTCCGTTTGTGGTGACAACGGGACTTGCCGTGAGTTTGATCGAGGCATTTTGGATTCTGCCAGCGCACGTCATTGCGCTAGGTGCCAATGCAACCGGTGGCGCCGACAAACGCACACACTGGCGTACGCGCTGGACAGAATCGTTACGTAAACGGTACACGCGCGCATTGGCCTTTTTTATGCGTCGGCCATTTATTCTGTTTTTAGCCACGCTCGCGTTGATTCTGTTGGCGGTGCTGTCCATTCTCGGTGGTCGCGTCACCATGAATTTTTTCCAGGCCGATCCGTTGCGCATCGCCTACGTGAATCTCGACATGCCGGCGGACAGCACGCTCGATGAGACGCTAGCGCAGGCCAACGTTGTGGAGCGTCGTGTGCGTGAGAAAATTCTGCCGGAGGAAATTCGGGCGATCACGACGTACGCGGGCACCAAATTTACCGAGACCGAACAGCTCTTTGGCGATCAGTACGGCCAAATTCAAATCTCGCTGAATCCACGCGGTGATGGTCGCACGGTGGGCGAGATTATGGATGGTCTGCGTGAATATGCGCTGGCGACTCCCGGCGATGCCGAGATCACCTTTACGCAAATATCCGGTGGACCTCCTACCCTTGGCGACATCAACGTCAAAGTGCGCAGTAACGACTATGAGGAGTTGCGTAGCGCTACCGATACTATGAAGTCGCTGGTGGCCTCCTTACCCGGCGCATCAAACGTGGCGGATGATGATGTTCCGGGTCGATTGGAGCTCACTCTCGATCTGAATGAGACTGCGATTCGTCGCGCGGGCCTTGAGCCGGGCATGATTAATCGACTCGTGCGCCTGCATGTGGACGGCGAGATAATCAGCTTCCTGCGCTACAAAGGCCAAAAAATGGAGCTGCGTGTTCGTGCCGCGCCGCGGATCGTAGGATCCATCGAGGAGGTGCTCGATGAGCCTATCGCATTACCGATGGGCGGCACGACGTCGTTACGTGAGTTGAGCGACACGTCGATTCAACGGGGGTCGGGGATTATTCGTCACTACAACTTCCGACGCTCGATCACCGTGACGGCGGATATTGACGAGACGGTAATCAATATCAAAGAAGCGAACGAGCAGCTGAAAGAGAAATGGAATGCGGCGAAGGGCCAGTTTTTGACAGCCGACGCCGACTACACCGGCGTGCTGGATGACATCGAAGAATCGCTTGACGGCATGACCGTGTTGTTCTTGTTCGGTGTTGGTTTGATGTATCTCATTCTGGCAACGCAGTTTAAAAGTTATTTTCAGCCTCTGCTTATTCTGACGACCGTCCCGATGGCGTTTACAGGGGTGGTGCTGGGTTTATCGATCACGGGCAATCCGTTGAGTTTGTTTTCGATGTATGGGGTCATTGCGCTTACGGGCATCGCAGTGAATGCAGCGATTGTGCTGATCGCCGCCGCTAATCAACGTATTGAGGCGGGGATGCGGCCGTTACACGCCACTATGTACGCCGCCCGACGTCGGGTGGTGCCCGTGCTGATGACCGCTACGACAACCATCGCCGGGCTTTTTTCCCTTGCTGTTGGGCTCGGCGGTAAGTCGCTGGTGTGGGGGCCGGTGGCCAGTAGTATTGTATCTGGCCTGATCGTCGCGACGGCGCTCACGCTGTTTGTGGTGCCGGTGCTCTATCGGTTTTTCATGCGCGGCAGCCGTCGTGGATCCGGAGGTACGGCCTCCGTTCAGGACAATCGGCACGCTTAAGGTCTCCGATTTTACCCACCCGGTCTTTCTTTCTCGGATTCCCTCATCGTCACGATGCTGACCAAACCGCCCCGTGGCGTGGGGGAGCGCATCCGTTGACCAGAATCGGCTGCTGTGCGCGTTGCAATTGAACGTGTGTCGCGTGAGTCGGCTGCCATTGTATCGGACGAAATCCGCTATTGAATCCGCGCGGTATGACCTGAAACCGTCTCCGGCCCGCTGGAACCGGTATGTGGGTCCGATTTATGTCTAATCGTGAGGGAATACTCGGCACCCTGTCGCTATGATGTTTGAGCCAGTCTGAAACCATAAAAAAAACAGTGGGGGACACAATGCAGACGCACCGATCAAAAGGCCGTACAGGCGAGTGGTTTTCGTTTCTTTTTATTGTACTGACCATCACGGTAGTCAGTACGGCATCGGCATCAACACCACCCTGCGCGCCGGCAGGTCTGGTGGTGTTGACACCGGCATCTACTGCGACACTTGTTGCAATTGAGCCGGACCTACAACCGTCGAGACTCGAGTTGCGTTTCCAGAATCCGACGTCGGAGCTTCTGGCACTTGCCGCATTTGACGATATGCTGTTGCCGCCGGGGCCGGGCTTACCCACCGGTTTTCGCGGCCAGGTCTGGAACGTTCAATCGATGGGTAACGAATTAACGATCGTGGCCGAGGGCAGCCGGCGGGCGGGCAACCCGTCGCTGTTTTTAACGCCTGTGTTGTCGTCTCAGCCCACCGATTTTTCCGGATCGCGTTCGTGCTTTACGCTGCTTGAGGACCAAGATCTTGTGGACTCGGATGCGGATGGTGCCGGCGATGGTGGTGCCTTGGAGGCCCAGTGCAAGGAAACCAATGGCAATGATTATGCGTTTTCAGTAGAGCTGGTTGAGGGCGTCGACATCAATGGCTTGCTAACGGTTGCGCCGTTTGACATCGACGGTGAAATTGAAATCGAGGCACTTGAACTGCTCAAAGCGCAAGTGATTAGCGAGGGACGCATCTCGTTCACCGGCGAAATCAGCGCGGATGCGGATGCCGTGCTGCCGGAGGGGGAGACGCTCATCGGCAGCACGGTGCTTGGCTCATACATCCTCAAGATGGGCGAACTGTCCAATATCGCCACGCTCACCGCGACCTTAACGGCGGATGTGTTTGTTGGCGCGTGTGGTTCGATCAGTGCCGGCACCCGCACCGGTGTGACGAGCACGGCGGCGGCCACGCTTGGTATCGAATATGACAATGGCGCGCCACGAATTATCGCCAGCACGGCCGAAACGGACCTGCAAGTGAGCCCACCACAACTCGATTCCGATGTCGCCGCGGACGTCACACTCTATGGCGGCGCCGTATTGCGACTGTCGTTGGATCTCGCTGCCGTTGGTGTGATTCCGGTGGCGGGTGTCATCACCGAAATGACGGCGCGCGGTTCCGCGCGTGTGCAGGTCGACCCCGTTGCCGATCCCTGGTGGCAGGTGAGCGGACGACCCGAAGTATTTGTTGATTTGTATCCGGCGTTGCTGACCGGTGATCTCTCGCGTTTTAATTTCGACGTGATTAATCCGCCAGAGCAGCTTTTGTTTTCGGCCAATAACGAGTTTCCGTTTACTCTCCCCGCAGCGAATCGTGTCAACGGGACGCGCGTTTCGGGTTCGGCGCTTCGCTGGTCACGCGCGTATCTCAGTGCCGATGATTATCAGACGGTTGATACCATTCCGACGGCGGATGGCGGAGCGCTTTCGCTGGCCAACAGCGCGCAGTTCGGTTCCATTTTGCGTGTCGATTATCTCGGTAACCGCGTATGGCAGCGTCGCGTCGAAGGGGCATTCGTGCCGCAATCGGCCTTTGAACTGTCCAATGCCGATGTGCTCATTGCCGGTACGCAGTCTGGCGAACTGTGGCTGTTGTTGCTCGATGCCGACGGCAACGAATTATGGTCACGCAATTATGCCAGTGCCGGCGGGGATATTGAGCTTGCGACCGTTACCGGCACAGACGGTGGCGACCTCATTGTCGGTGGACTGTTTTCAAACACGAGCGGCACACCGGAGCTGTCGCCATGGGCGGCGCGAATCGATGCATCCGGTCCGGTAGTCTGGGCCAATTACTTTGGACAGATGGGTGTGGATGAGCAGATTCTGGGCGTCACCGGTACAGCCGACAATGGCTTAATGCTCGTTGGCGACACCGAATTTACGCCACCGGGACCGCTTTTGCCTGGTGCCAATACCTACACGCTTAGGCTGAATCCTGATGGGACGGTGAAGTGGTCTAACGTGTGGGCAAGCTCCACCGGCGACCGGCTACTCGCCGCGACGCAGGCGCCGGATGGATCCTTTATCGCCGTGGGTAGTACAGGCGGTACGAATCAAGATGCGGCACCACGTGGGTTGGTGATTCGCTACGACGAGGACCAGGCGGCGTCGCCAGTCGAACCTCGCTACGTGCGGGCGTTCGGTGGTGCATTTACGTACCTTGAGTTTGTGTTCGATGAATGGGTCGATGTGGTGAACAGTGGCGATGGTTTTGCGCTGGTCGGCACGAGCGGTTTGGGGGCAGACCGCAAGGTGTGGCTCGCCTCATTGGCTGAGCGCGGAGATGAACCTGATCTGACGTGGACGGCGTACCACGATGGATTGGATGATGATGGGGCTGTGCGCCTTCACAACGTTGGCGATGGCTATCTGCTCGGTGGAGATAGTGCATCATTTGCTGACGGTGCGCTGGAACAGGCGCTGTGGTTGTCGCGGATCCCGTATGAAGGTTGGATGGACTGGAATGTCCCGTCCAACGCCGCAGCCACCTACACACCGATTCTTGAAGATGAGCCGCCCAGTTTTCCGGCGGTGTCGGATATTCTGAATATCACTGGTGTCGAGGACACCACAAGTTTGGAACAGGAAATGCCGCTCAATTTCACGGTTGCCGCTTCCGATGGGCTGGTGTTGGTGCCCGTCGGGTTTCCGGCAGTGGAATTGGTGCGTGAACCGCTCGCGTTCGTCGATACAGACGGCGACGGCGTGCAGGACGAGCTGGATAATTGTGTATTGGTGTCGAACGCCGATCAGCTCGATACCAACAGCGATGGGTTCGGCAACCTGTGTGATGCCGACCTCAATAACGATGGCGTCATCAATTTCATCGATCTCAGTTTGCTCAGTAGCCTATTTTTGATGACTGACGACGATGCGGACCTCAATGGTGATGGTGTGGTTAACTTTATCGATGTGAGTTTGCTGTCGCAGCAGTTTCTTCAGGTGCCAGGACCCAGTGGCATCGCGCCGTAGCGTTGGTGACCGTCGGCTTCGCGCTTCGACGTTGAGCAGGCGGTCAGTCCATCAACCCAAGCGGTAGGGCGGTTGTGTTCTTAATATTTGAGAGTGCGATGGTTGAGTTGACCTCGAGCACCGACGGCAGCTGAGAAAGCGAATTGCGGAAAAATCGTTCGTACGACTCGATGTCTTTTGTCACGACTTTGAGAATGTAATCCACCTGCCCGGTGGTGGTGAAACAGTCCATTACCTCTGGAAATTCCCGAATCGCGTTTTCAAACTGAGGCAATAATTTGCGCCCGTGCGCAGAGAGTTTGATGTGCGCAAAGACCACCACATTGAGACCCAATGCCCGCCGATCGAGCAGGGCGACACGCCGCTGAATAATGCCTTTTTTCTCTAGGCGATTGATTCGTCGCCAGCAGGGCGACTGCGACAAACCGACCTGTTCAGCGATGTCGCTGGCCGACATCGTGGCGTCTTCTTGCAATAGTTCGAGGATCTTGCGATCGGTTTGATCGAGAAGCATAAAAATACGTATCCTTATATGAAATATGCATAGATCATGCAATATATTGGTGAAAAAGTGTAGTAATTGCGCTAATTTTTCCGCAAAATCGCGATAATCTAAGCATTCTAATCTGACCATTTTCGGTCCGGATTCGCGCACTGGGTCACGTCCACCGCAATCGATTTCATCTGTAATGAATTGGTTTGAAACGGGGGAGGACACCCGACTTAATGACCAAATTGAACATGAATGTCCTGAAGGATCGGAGAATCGCATGAATGTGTTTCAACACGCCGAATACGATAATCACGAGCGTATCGTTTTTTGTCACGATGAAGCCTCTGGGCTCAACGCTATTATCGCCATCCATAGCACCACGTTAGGTCCTGCCGCCGGCGGATGTCGTATGTGGCGCTACGCAAACGACGAAGAAGCGCTCACCGATGCGCTCCGTTTGTCGCGGGGCATGAGTTACAAAAATGCGATGGCAGAGATCCGCTTCGGTGGTGGCAAATCAGTGATTATTGGCGACGCACTGCGTGATAAAACAGCGGAGCTGTTTCGTGCATTTGGTCGCGCCGTTGATCAGCAATCGGGGGACTACATAACCGCCGAAGATGTCGGTGTGCGTGTGGCCGATATGGAAGAAGTCGCGACCCAAACTCGATTTGTGAGTGGGTTGAGCCAGCGCGGTTCATCGGCTGGCGGCGATCCGTCACCTTGGACTGCACGTGGCGTATTTGTGGGTATCGGTGAAGCGGTTGCCCATCATCTGGGTGCTGAGTCGCTACAAGGCGTGCGCGTGGCTGTGCAAGGATTGGGCGGAGTGGGCTACCATCTTTGTCGACATTTGCATGAAGCGGGCGCGGTACTCACCGTCGCCGATATCAATGCTGAACGAGCCAACACGGCGAATGATGAGTTCGGTGCACATGTCGTGAATACCGAAGACATCGTGGGAGCAGACGTCGATGTGTTTGCACCCTGCGCACTTGGCGCGGTAATCAATGCGCGCTCCGTTGATGAGCTCAAAGCTACGGTGGTGGCAGGTGCAGCCAACAATCAGCTTGCTACACCGGAAGATGGTGAGCGCCTCCGCAGCGCGAACGTGCTGTATGTACCGGACTACGTTATCAATGCCGGTGGCATCATCAGCGCGGAGGGAGAGTATTACGGAGATAAAAGTGCTGACGATGTCGCAGCGCGAGTCGACGCCATCGGTCCGCGACTGCGTGCGATATTTCTCGAGTCCTCGGCAACCAACACCGGCACGCATGTGATTGCCGATGCACTAGCGGAGAGTAAGATTCGCGAGGGGGCGAGCAAAACGTCTACGCCAGCCCTGGTCGATAAGCTCGCGTCATAAAAATACTGCGATCGAATTAGGCCCTCCGCCCGACTGGGCGTGAGGGCCTTATTTCGTTATGGCAACTCGAAAAGGAAAGAGGTCAGGGTTGCACCGCGAGCGTCTTTGCGCGTCGTAGATGGGCAAGAGCGGCGTGGAAGCGTTTCATCACTGGCATCGCATGCGTCCATAATGACGCGTCTGCGCGTTGGGGATCGATCGTGCTCGACGCGCCGGCAAAACCACGCGGAATTTGACTGAACACTCCGCTGACTTCGAGCGGATCGGCGAAGTGATATTCGTATCCTGGGATACAGAGTTTTTCGTCGACGTTTGCATCGACCGTGTGCACGCCGTAACTCATCAGGTCAATGGCGATAGGCTGCGGTGGAATAATCCAGCTTTGGTTTGGCGCGCGCATAAACAGATATTGAATGCGGCGATTACGCGATGCGATGCGAAAGCGTTCGATATCGCCCCCATACAATTTACTGCGCGATTGGCTCTTATCGATAAGGCCGCGACGAAAATCCGGCTCGTAACCACCAGCGAAGAGCAACGATTTGGGGTCGTGGTCGTCGCTAAACCAGGCGACGGGTTTGTTGTTATGGATTGCCCGTTGGCGGTCCTGCATGGCGCGTTTTCTCGGGGTGGAAAAATCGGCATAGGGGCGCACGCGATCGTCGGGGGCGCTTCGAAGCACAAGCTCGAGCGCCTGGCGATCGGGCCGAGGCCGGGTCGCACGGCGGCTGATGGTGTCCAGCGCGTTTTGAATTTCGAACGGTAAGTTTGTGGTTTCCTCGGCGCTATACCAATGTGTTTCGCCGTTTTCAACCACCGGTTTAATATCGCCTTTGCCGATCCAGTGCTCGGTCTCGGTATTGATGTAGTGTGTCGCCACACGCCATACCAGTGACGAGTCTTTATAAAAAATGCGTGGGTGAAGCGGCCGTCGATGTTCGGGTACCGTCGGTGTTTGCAGCTGAACGTACGCCACGAAGAATCGAAATTGCTGGTCTCGACGTACGTGGGTGACAAAAAAGCGATGGCCATTCAGTGTGACCAAGTGCTTGGGCAAACGCCTGGCAAGCAACGCATCAGGAAAGTTGGCGGCTGAACCTTGCGGTTTAACCGGGCAACCTCGCTCGATAAGGCGCGCAAATCGACGCGAGACTGCGGTTTCCGATTGCGCGTTAGGCGCCTGATCGCTTTGTGGAACCGCGTGCATAGCACTCTCTTAGGCTGAGATGAAGATTCATCCCAAGAGTGTACCGCACTGAGAATCAGGCCTCTCGTCGGGCCTCACTGTTGGCGTCATCGGAATGACGAATTTCAAGCATGCCTTGCTCAACCATTGCGTCGGTGTGATCGCGGAAACTGTAGAACGGATTAATCACGGTCGCGCTCTGTTCTGTAGATGCGATGGATACCCAAGCATTGCGAGTCGCTTTGGCGCGATACATCGCGGTGTCAGCCAGGCTCAAGAGTTGTTCCCAGTCCATCAGGTCGGGTCTGGTGCGGCAAAACGGAAAGCCGGTAATACCGATCGATGCTGTGCTGCGGGTTGCTTGGCCATTACCCACCGAAAACACCGCGTTTTCCATGGCTGCGCGAATACGCTCGGCGAGTACTTCACCCTGACGCAAGTCTGAGTAGCGACCGATGACCAGAAACTCGTCACCGCCCCATCGAATGACCACGTCCGATGAGCGGCAGCACGATTGCAGAAGGTCACGAATTTGCAGCAGCATTTCATCGCCGGCGCTATGGCCGCAGGTGTCATTCACCGGCTTAAAGTTGTCAAGGTCGATCATCATAAAGATGAAGTCTGACTGTTCAGGTGACGAATCAGCCAGTGGTCGCGCGCCGGGATTGGATTGATAGCGTCGACGTACAACGTCGATGTCTTTGGCAATTTCTTCGAAGACAAAGCGACGGTTGCGCAATCCTGTGAGTGGATCGGTGATGCTGGCTTGTAAGAAGCGTTGATTGAGCTGCTTAAGCTCGCCATTACGTGCCGCCAACTCGCGCGTGCGTTCCTGTACGTCTTTTTCGAGTCGACGACGATAGCTGGCTTCGCGCTGTAACTGCTTTTGGTGGATCGACCACGCCAGAGCCGCGGCCCCCATCAGTATCATGAGATAAACGAAGTACGCGACTGGGCTGTTCCAAGGCGCTGGAGAAGTGCTCAGCGTTAACGACATTTCATCCGTTTGCCACACGCCGTCGTTGTTGGCGGCGCGGACCATGAAGCGATAATCGCCCGCATCCAGGTTGGTGTACGTAACGTGACGTTTATTCCCTGCTTCAATCCACTCGGGATCGAACCCTTCGAGTTTGTAGGCGAAACGGTTTTGCGATGGATCGGCAAAATCCAACGCGCTGTATTCGATCGAGAGCACATCGTCTTGATGGCTTAGGTCGAGGGTTCGGGTCAGCCAATGTGGCTTTCCGTTATCGATCGGTTTATTGAGCAGCGATACTTGCGTCAGCACTACTGTTGGAGGCGTGGTGTTGATGCCAAGATCGGATGGGTAAAACGCGTTGAACCCGTTGGCGCCGCCGAAAAACAGCTGGCCGGTAGGGCTGCGGTAGTGGGCACCAAAGTTAAATTCTTCACTTTGCAGACCGTGACTGCGATGAAAGTTGGCGACTTTGTTGGTGGCGGACGAATATTGGGTAATGCCGTAGTTAGTCGACATCCACAGGTCGCCATCGGTGTCAGACTCAATGCCGTAAACGACATTGTTGATGGTCGGGCCGCTGGTCGGAATAAACTGTTCAAAACCGAGTCTTTCGGGGTAAGCCAGATTGCCGATGGCGCGGGTCAGACCGCCACCCTGGGTGCCGACCCAC
This sequence comes from Pseudomonadota bacterium, assembly GCA_039028935.1. Lineage (NCBI taxonomy): Bacteria > Pseudomonadati > Pseudomonadota > Pseudomonadota bacterium. The sequence continues at coordinate 84,357 of JBCCHD010000001.1, forward strand.
ATGACACCATTGATGTCGCGGTGAATCGCATAGATGGTGTCCGCACTGATAGACGTCGGGTCTTTCTGATTGTGTCGATAGTTGTGGAAATAGCCGTTCTCTGGGTCATAGATGCTGAGCCCGCCGCCGTCCGTGCCGATCCAGATGTGACCGTGACGATCCTGCGCGAACGCGGTCGCGCGGGCACTGGCGAGTCCTTCATTGACCGACTGACCAAATGGAAATCGGGTGATTGTGCCGTCGCTCGCCATGCGGTTGGCGCCGCCGCCAAACGTACCGATCCAGATGTTGCCCTCGCGGTCTTCGAATAACGTCATGATGCCGTTGCTCGATAGGCTTGCCGGGTCATTCGGGTCATGTCGGAAGTTGGTCACTTCGCCAGTGTCCAGATTAACTCGATCGACACCCGCTACCATTGTGCCGAGCCACAGCTCGTTGCGGGCGGTAATGAGCATCGACATAATGTGGTTGTCCGAAATAATCGGTGCCGTGTCGGCTTCTTTCGTCAGGAACGCAACGTCGCCTGTGGCGCGATTGATTTTGTTTAGGCCACCCCCAAAGGTGCCTACCCATAAGGTTTTACTGCGATCTTCAGCAAATGAAGTCACGTTGCCGAAACTCAGTCGGTCAGGGGAGAAATGGCCGAATCCCCAGCTCCTGGGGTTCCATTTACTGGCGCCCTTGTTGCGCGTCCCGACCCATAATATGCCCGACCGGTCTTGGTACAACGACATAATGTACGAATCGCTCAGGCTGCCTGGATCGGATCGATCATGTTTGTAATGAAAAAAGCGGTTGCGCTGTCGATCAAACAGGTTCAGACCTTTGTTCGTGCCAATCCAGAGGCGACCTGCGTCGTCCTCAAAAATGCTGCGCACACCGTTGTGGCTGAGGGTACGGTCATCCTCGGCATCATGCTGGAAACGAGCAAACGTTCCGGACTCACGATCAAACCGGTTTAGCCCTGAGTTACGCGTGCCAAACCAGAGCATGCCTTGTCTGTCTTCAAAAATGGCGCGCACTTTGTTGCTGCTGAGCGACTGATTATTGCCGGCTTCGTTACGGAAATTTTCGAATGTGCGCGTAATGGGATCGAAACGACTCAAACCATTATTGGTTGAGATCCAAATGATGCCGCGACTGTCTTGCATCAGTTCGTACACTTCGTCGCTGGCCAGTGAGTTGGGGTCCGCGGCGTCGTGTCGATAATGTTCGGTAATACCCGTCGCTGGGTTGAGCCGATCGAGGCCGGCGCCACTGGTGCCGACCCATACTGAACCGTCCGTGGTGTAGGTTACCGCTCTGACGATATCCTTCGAAATGCTGTTGACGTCCTCCGGGTCGTGGCGGAACGACGTGAAATCATCGGTGGTCGCATTCCAGCGGGCGACACCACCGCCATTCGTGCCGATCCACAGGTTCCCGTGGGCATCTTCGGTCATGTCCCAAATAAAGTCGGCGCCCAACGAGTTGGGATTGCCGGGGTCGCGTTTGTACTGGTGCACGCGATTGCCATCATATCGATTGAGTCCGTTCTCGGTACCAAACCACAAGAACCCCGTTTGATCTTGAAGCATCGCGTTCACGGTACTTTGAGACAGTCCTTCGCCCATTCCCAAGTGTCCGAAGCGCATTGGGTTGCCGACTTCCGCGAAAACCTGCAGACAAAGGGTGGTCGCCAACAACGCGAATGTACGACGCACGCATTGCCGGTGTCGTCGTGAATCCGAGAGGGAAGAGAATATGTTCTTCATGAACGAAGTTCCTGTAGGACGGGTTTTGAGGTTGAGTTGTACAGTTCTAAAAACGCATCTCGTGAGATGGCGGGTGAACAGTAGAAGCCCTGGTACAGATGGCATTTCCAAGACCGCAATAGTTCGTACTGCTCTTTCGATTCGATGCCTTCGGCAATCACGGTGAGATTCATGTTGCGAGCGAGCGATATGAGTGCAGAGGTGATGACCGAATCGGCGCCGTTCTCCAGCGCTCCTGATACGTATGAACGGTCAAGTTTGAGAATATCGATGGGCAGTTTTTTCAGGTAATCGATCGCCGTGTCGCCCGTGCCGAAGTCATCCAATGACAGGCGCACACCGATCGCCTTGAGTTCGTGCAACTGCCGCACAATACGCTGATCGCTACCGATATTTCCGCGCTCGGATATTTCCATTTCGAGCTGAGCCGCATCAAGGCCATGTTCGACGAGCGAACGCTCGAGGGTGCGCACGACGTTGCCGCGTCTGAGCTGCGTGATCGACAGGTTGATGGCCATACGCAGGGCCGTTCCGGTCTGATCCATCCAATAGCGCAAGGCAGCGCAGGATTGTTCGATAACGTAATCGCCGATCTCAACGATGCTGCCGTTCATCTCTGCGACCGGCACAAACTCGCCGGGCGAGATGACGGTGCCGTCTTCGCGGGTCCAACGCAATAAGGCTTCGGCGCCCACAATCTGGTTGTTCCACATGTTGACCAGAGGTTGATAAGCGACTTGCAATTCATCGCGTTTGATCGCTTCGCGCATCCAGGCATCGAGCTGCAGCTGCCGCGCGCTAGAAATCTGGCCCTCTTTATAATGAAACGCAAAACCGCCACCTTTGCGCTTGACGTCGCTCATCGCGCGTTCCGCGCTGCGCATTAATTCGTTTGCGCCGCGTCCGTGTTGTGGGGAAACGGCAGCACCAATGCTGGTGGACAGGTAGATATTGATGTCGCTCAATGCAATCGGTTTGGCGAGCTCGGCAGTCACTAACTTGCGGACTTTTGTGAGGTGGTTTTCGCTCCCATCGTGCGGCACCATCAGCGCGAAACGCACACCGTCAAGTTTCGCCGCACATGCGGCAAGTGTGCTGGGTACGTTGGGTGCGTAGAGATCTGACTTGAGCACCATCAAACGCAGGCGTTCGCCAAGTTGCGCTAATACACGATTGCCCACTTCCCGCCCATGTGTATCGTTGATCAGGTGAAAGCGCTCGACTCCAATATGAAAGACCAACAGCTCGGCTGCTTGACTCATGGCGCCGGCAATTAAGTGGCGAAACTTGTGCGCGGTGGGTAGCTGGGTCAGCGGATCAACGGCTTCGAGTTGCGACAGATGCTGTTTGACGTCCAGCGTACGGCGCTGTTCTTCCTGGATGCGCACTTTGGTGTCGAGCAGTTCGCGCTTAATGGCCGCAAGCTCGACGACTGCTGCGAGGCGTCGACTGGCCACGTTCCAATTGACCGGCTTGCGAATGACATCGGCGACGTTGCTGTCGAGCGCGTGCTGGATTTCGCGTTCATTCGACACAATCGTCATGCAATCAATTTTGCTGTAGGGGATTTCTTCTGAGATGTACTCGTACAGATGCCGGCCATCGTTACAGTAGACGCTGGCTGGACAGATCAACGCAGAAGGCGGTGTGTCGACGCAGTAGCGCGCCGCTTCTTCGGTGTTCTGGATGCTCACACACGTGAGCGATTCTCGAGTCAGCCACTTGCGCGCCCAGTCGGTTTCCACAGGCGTAAAACCGGCGAGCAAGACCACGCCAAGCGAATCCTCAGGAAGGATCTCGCTTGTTGCCTCCGCGTCCCTGTCAGTCAGGCGGATGAGTTCGTTGGTGGGTTTTCTTTCCATAATACGCTGAGTCTCGACTTTGATGACTCGCGCCTCAGCGGTGGCGCTAAAATGATTTATGGAAAGATACGGTGTGTCGGCAGCGCCAACCATCGAACAGTTCCCAAAATCGTCTTTTCCGATACCGCTTAGGACAAATTTGAGGACTGGTTGGCATGTCTTCGGATGGCGTTTGGCCCAGCATGGAGCTGCTGCGCCAATCTATGTAAAATTGCAGCCTCACCAGCCCGAGAGAATGATCGTTATGTCCAATCAATCTGGCGCGTCCATTCCGGATGCGGATCGCGTTGCCGCATTGTTGCGTGGGCGCCGCACTTTGGGTCGATTTGCCGACAAACCGGTCGATCGAGCGTTGCTGCTCGAGGCGATTGAAGTGGCCCGTTGGGCGCCCAATCATCACCTCACAGAACCCTGGCATTTTTATGTGCTTGGCCCGGAGGCGATCTCGACCACCATCGAATGCGTCCGTGCACGTGCGACCGAAGCCAAAGGCGAGGAGATGGGTCGTCGCAAGGCGAAGCGCGCCCAAAACGTACCAGCGTGGGTCGTGGTCACCAGTCGTTTTTCGGATAATGCCATTGTTGAAAAAGAGGATTACGCTGCGACATGCTGTGCCATCCACAACATGGCGCTGTATCTATGGGAGCTGGGTGTCGGTATGAAATGGTGCACCGGTTCTATGGCGCACGGCACGCAGTACGCAGAGGCGCTGGGACTCGATGTGGAGGCCGAATATATCGTTGGGATTTTGCGCATCGGCTATCCGTTGAATCAACCCACACAGAAGCGCAAAGCGGCGATCGACATCACGACGATTATGGACTGATTGTATGTCGAATATCGTTACGCGAATGGCCAGCACAGCCGATACGGATTCACTCGCACGTTTGGCCAAGCAGACCTTCTTGGACGCGTTTGAGAAATTCAACGAACCCCAGAACATTCGCGCCTATGTCAAAAGCGCGTTTAGTCCGTCACAAATCGCCGTCGAATTGCTCGACGAGGACTCTGTTTTTTTCGTCGCTGAACGCGACAGCATGCTGGTGGGTTACGCCAAAATTCGTCAGGGGGAAGTGCCCGCGTGCGTAGCGGCGGCATCACCTGCCGAGCTTCATCGAATCTATGTTGAGCAGAGCGTGCTCGGTACGGGTATCGGACAGATGCTGCTCGATGCCGCCATTGAAACCAGTCGTGCACAACAGCACGATGTGTTGTGGTTGGGCGTGTGGGAGCACAACCTCGACGCAGTGGCCTTCTATGAGCGTTTCGGTTTTGAGCGTGTCGGTGAGCACCCGTTTATGATGGGCGCCGAGCAACAGACCGACTTCATCATGCAGCTAACGCTCTAGTCGACGTTGCTAAGCGCGGCGGCCAAACACGCGTAAGGCCACGAGCAGCAGCGCCATGCCCGCGAGCATCGAAATCCACCAAGGTAAGCCGAAACCAGTAGGGATGGTGCCCACACTGATCGCGACGACACCGACCAGCATGGCGTAGGGGATCTGTGTGCGTACGTGTTCGATGTGGTCGCAGCCGCTGGCGGTTGAGGAGAGCACCGTGGTGTCGGAAATCGGCGAGCAGTGGTCACCCCACACGGCACCGGCAAGATTGCAAGAAACGGCTGAATAGATGATGTGATAGCCCGCCGGATTGTCCGCGCCGTTGACCGTCATAATGGCCCATGCCAGCGGTATGATCAGGGGCATCAAAATGCCCATCGTGCCCCAACTCGTGCCGGTTGAGAACGCGGTGAGGGCCGATACGATAAAGATCGTTGCGGGCACCAGGGCAAGTGGTAGCGTCTCCTCGAGTTTCGATACTAGATACGCGGCCGTACTCAGATCGTTGGTGACGTTTGAAAGTGCCCACGCCAGCACCAGAACCGTCATCGCCAACAGCATGGCGCGCACGCCCCGGTACCAAGCGTCCACGGTTTCATGCACATTCAGTACGCGATAGCCCATGGCAAGAAAAGCAGCCGCCAGCACGCTACAGATTGACGCCCACATTAGCGCTTTATAGGAATCTGCGTTGCCGACGATGTCCCGCAGTGATTCAGTGGTGTCACTCTTGCCCGTTACATATAGCCCGATAAGCAATCCGCCGATGAGCACGAGTATCGGTACGATCGCAATTATCGCGCGTGGCTCGACGCCCGGCTTGGCTTCTATCTCATCGCCTTCAGCCGCGACGGATCCTTCGATCATCGTGGTTTTGACGTTGCCCGCCCGCGCCCGGCGTTCGGCTTTCAGCATGGGACCAAAGTCGCGGCCCGTAACGGCTACCGCGAGCACGAACAGCAGCGCGAAAAACGGATAGAAGCTGTACGCCAACGAGTTGAGAAAAATACTGTAAGCCGCTTCATTGTATTGCGGTAGCTGATCCACAGACTCTTTGATCAGTCCAAGCTGATAGCCGATCCAGGTTGTGATCAGGGCCACCGTTGCTACCGGCGCGGAAGTTGAGTCGACGATATACGCAAGCTTTTCCCGTGAGATATTGAGACGGTCTGTGATGGGGCGGGCGGTATTGCCGACCACCAGCGTGTTGCTGTAGTCGTCGAAGAAGATCACCAGGCCCATGGCCCAGACCGCGACCTGACCCGATATCGCGGTTTTCGCTTTGCGAATAACTGACTGCACAATCGCAGCCATGCCCCCCGAGCGCGAAACGATGCCTACCATGCCGCCGATCATGAATGTGAACAACATGATTTGCGCGTGCGAGCGGTCGGCGAGTGCCTCAGTCACATAGTGCTCAAACGCGTTGAGCAGGCCTTGAAACAAACCCTTTGGGCCAAAACCGATCAATGTTGCTGCACCAATCCAGATGCCGAAAAACAGCGCCGGGATGACACTGCGAAACACTAGTGCCAACAAAATGGCGATGAGTGGCGGCAGTATCGACAGCCAGCCTGGGATGAGTCGGAGCGTTTGGTTTTCGCCCGTCGCACTTTGCGCCACAATCGAGTGGTTGGCGAGCACGTCACCGAAGGTGGTTTTGCCGTTGTCATCGGCTGTCTGCACCCGCGGTTTGTCGTCGACGATCAGGGTGATGGCGCTGCCAGGTTCAACGCCAGAAATCGTAATTTCACTGCCGACCTCTTTGAGCGCAACCTTTGGTGAATCGATGGTCAACGCGTGAGCGCTGGCCGCCACGCACAAACTGAACATCAGCGCATACATTCCCCGCACGATTGTCGCCACCTTGTTCTCCGCCGCTGTTAGACAAAGCCCCATGCTATCACGCTTGCGTGCCCGCGCCGCCTGTGGGGCGTTAAGCGTCTCAGATTCACACGCGGCAGCGCTGCAGGCTGATACACTGGAGAAGTGTTATGGGAACAGTGTGAAGAGCCATGCCTCACTCAATGAAATCCGTGGCGATCACGCGTCGTCGTGAAGCTGACTGCGCGATCGATAACGACCACGTGGCAACCGAAGAGCCGATGGAAGTACGCCTTCGCCATCAAGTGGACGGTAAGTGGACCGAGCGCAGTATCTCGATCACGATGCGTACGCCCGGGAATGATGCGGAACTCGCTGCCGGCTTTTTGTTCACCGAAGGTATTGTGCGTGACGCGTCGGACATCGCGCACGCTGAGCACTGCGGTCCGCCCAACGCCAGCGGCCTGCGCAATGTGGTCAAAGTAACCCTCGCGGAGGGCGTCACGGTCGATGTCGGCAAGCTCATGCGCAATTTTTACACGACGTCCAGTTGTGGCGTGTGCGGCAAAAGCTCGCTCGAGGCGCTCGATGTGGAAACTCGATTCACCATTCCGGCGCCACGACCGATGTTGACCGATGCTGCGCTCATTGATGCCCCAGCGAAACTGCGCGCCACACAGTCTCTGTTTGATTCCACCGGGGGGATCCACGCCTCGGGATTGCTCGATCGCGCCGGTGATTTGCTGGCAGTGCGGGAGGATGTCGGGCGTCATAATGCCCTGGATAAACTCATAGGACACGCCCTGGGGGAGCGGGCCCTGCCTCTGTCGGAATGTGCGGTATTGCTCAGTGGCCGGGCGAGTTTCGAGCTGTTACAGAAGAGTTTGATGGCTGGAGTGCCGATTGTGGCGGCGGTAGGCGCGCCGTCGTCGCTTGCAATAGAGTGCGCGGAAGCAAACAACATGACACTGGTGGGGTTCCTGCGCGGTTCGGGGTTTAATGTCTACTCCGGTCCTGAGCGCATTATGTTTGATCGCTGACCCGAGAACCAACATGACACCGGAGCAGATAAAACAGCGTACAGCTATCATCGTGGAGTCCATGCAGTTTCTGCCGGGTGGGCTACTGCCTATCTTGCATCGCCTGCAGGATCAGCTTGGCTATGTGCCTGAGGAATCGGTGCCCGTGGTGGCTAAAGCGCTTAATCTATCTCGCGCTGAAGTGCACGGTGTAATCAGTTTCTATCATCATTTTCGCCGCACGCCGCCCGGTCGTCGCACCTTGTTTGTGTGTCGTTCGGAAGCGTGTCAGTCGGTCGGTGGGCGCGCTTTGGAGCAGCATGCCAAAGAACGACTCGGCATCGATTGGCATGAAACGACAACGGACGGGAGCGTCACGCTCGAGCCGATTTATTGTCTCGGCAACTGTGCCTGTGCGCCCGCGGTGATGCTCGATGAGCAGGTGGTCGGTCGGGTGACATCCGGACGACTCGACGCGCTGATCGATGACCTCAGCGCAACTGACTGAACACTGGGACTCAAGTTTCCCTCGGGCGAAATGACATGACGACACTGTCTGCTTACATCTCACTTGATACAACCAGTCGCTCGATTGGCGCCGACGAGGTGGCCGCGTTGCTGCAAGCATCCGCCGTTCAACACGGTACATCGGTGTCGCTCACGCGAACCGGCACGCGCGGTCTGTTCTGGCTTGAACCGATGATCGAGTTCGACACCGACGCGGGGCGTGTCGCGTTTGGTCCGCTTGACCCCGGCGATGTGCGCGCGGTGTCGACAGTGATCTCGCCAAAGGGTGAACTCAATACCGAGCACCCGGCCTATCTTGGGTTGCTCGATGAGGTGCCCGAATTCGCCGGCCAGCTTCGCCATACCTATTCGCGAGTGGGCGTTACCGACCCGCTGTCATTGGCGCAGTATCGTGCGCACCACGGCTACGAGGGCCTGCAGCGCGCGCTGTCAATGAACAGTGACGATATCGTCGAAGAAATTGCGAATTCGGGCCTTCGTGGTCGTGGTGGCGCCGCGTTTCCAACGGGTATCAAAATGCGCACTGTGGCGGCGCAAAACGACACGCAAAAGTACATCGTCTGCAATGCGGACGAGGGCGACTCCGGCACGTTTGCGGATCGCATTATTATGGAAGGCGATCCGTTCTTGCTCATCGAGGGTATGACGATTGCGGGTGTGGCGTGTGGTGCCACTCAGGGTTACATCTATGTGCGATCCGAATACCCGCAAGCCATCACTTTATTGAACAAGGCGCTGGCAACGGCCTATGAGCACCAGCTGTTGGGCGAAAACGTGATGGCTTCGGGCAAACAGTTTGATCTCGAAGTGCGCAAGGCAGCCGGTGCGTATATTTGCGGCGAGGAAACCTCTCTGCTCGAAAGCTTAGAGGGCAAACGCGGCCTTGTGCGGTTTAAGCCGCCGCTGCCGGCGATCGAGGGACTATTTGGTAAGCCGACGCTCATCAATAATGTGGTGAGTTTGGTATCAATGCCTGAAATCGTGCGACTCGGTGCGGATAGTTATCATGCCCTCGGCGTTGAGCGATCCCGCGGAACACTCACGGTACAGCTCGCTGGCAACGTCAAGAAAGGGGGCCTATTTGAGGTGCCGTTTGGCACAGCACTGCGTGACGTGATTGAGCAGTTCGGTGGCGGCACGTTGACTGGGCGACCGGTCAAAGCCGTGCAAATTGGTGGCCCGTTAGGCGCATTTGTGCCGCCTGCCCATTTTGATATGCCGCTGGACTACGAAGCCTTTGCTGCGCGTGGTGCCATGATCGGTCATGGCGGGATGGTGGTGTTTGACGACACGGCGGACATGGGCGAGATGGCGCGGTTTTCGATGGAATTTTGCGCGATCGAGTCATGTGGCAAATGCACACCTTGCCGCATTGGTGCGGTGCGGGGTACGGAAGTGATTGACAAAATACGACGTGGCGAAGAGGTTGACGCACATCGCATTTTGCTGCGGGATTTGTGTAATACAATGGTCGATGGTTCGCTGTGTGCGCTGGGCGGCATGGCGCCGTTTCCGGTGCTGAGCGTTATGGACCACTTTGAGGAAGAGCTCTAATGGCTAGCTGGAAACGGGCAGAACCTGAACACGACTACGGCACGCCAGAGGTGTTGGCGTCGACGTTTGTCACGCTCACGATCGATGGTGCGGAAGTGACGGTGCCAGAGGGCACGTCGGTCATGCGCGCAGCCGCGATGAATGGCGTCAGCATCCCTAAGCTGTGTGCCAGTGAAGATCTTGAGCCGTTTGGCTCCTGCCGGCTGTGTTTGGTCCAAATTGAAGGACGCAAAGGCTTTCCAGCATCGTGCACAACCGAAGTGGCCGAGGGCATGGTGGTCAACACGCACAATTCGGATATTGCGCGTCTGCGTCGCAACGTGATGGAACTCTACATCAGCGACCACCCGCTCGACTGCCTAACCTGTTCAGCCAACGGCGACTGTGAACTTCAGGACATGGCCGGTGCCGTGGGGCTGCGCGAAGTGCGCTACGGTTACGACGGCGCCAATCATATTAATGACGAAGCGGATCGATCGGGCGCCTACTTTGACTACGACCCTAGTAAGTGCATCGTCTGTTCCCGCTGCGTGCGTGCATGTGAGGAAGTGCAGGGCACGTTTGCGCTGACCGTGGACGGTCGTGGGTTCGTGTCTCGGATCGCCGCCAGTCAGAACGATAACTTCGCTGATTCCGAATGTGTATCGTGTGGGGCGTGCGTCAAGGCGTGTCCGACCGCAACGCTCATGGAAAAGTCAGTCATTGAAATGGGCCAACCTGAAAACGCCACCATTACCACGTGCGCCTATTGCGGCGTCGGCTGTTCGTTTCGGGCCGAAATGCAAGGCGATCAGCTTGTTCGCATGGTGCCCAACCGCGATGGGCATGCCAATCACGGGCACTCGTGTGTGAAGGGACGCTTTGCATTTGGTTATTCCAATCATCCTGATCGCATTACAACGCCCATGATTCGTGAGTCGATTCATGAGCCATGGCAACAGGTTGATTGGGAAACGGCCATCGAATTTACCACCAATCGACTCAAGCATATTCAGAAAAAATATGGGCGACGATCGGTGGGTGGCATTACCTCGTCTCGCTGCAGTAACGAAGAAACCTATCTCGTGCAGAAGTTTATTCGGGCGGGCTTTGGTAATAACAACGTCGATACCTGCGCCCGCGTCTGTCATTCACCTACCGGCTATGGCCTGAAAACCACCCTTGGCGAATCGGCGGGCACCCAGGCCTTCGATTCGGTAATGAAGTCGGACGCGATAATGGTCATCGGGTCCAATCCTACCGATGCGCATCCGGTGTTTGGTTCGCAAATGAAACGTCGCATTCGACAAGGTGCCAAGGTCATCGTGGTTGATCCACGCCAGATCGATCTGGTGAGCAGTCCGCACGCCAAAGCCCATCACCACCTGCAGCTCAAGCCGGGCACTAACGTGGCCATCATTAACGCGCTGGCGCATGCGGTGATTGATGCGGGTCTAGAAGATCGCGCCTTTATCGCCGAGCTCTGCGAAGACGAGGCCTTTGATATCTGGCGTGAATTTATTATGCGCGAGGAAAATTCACCCGAGCACCTGGAGGCCTTTACCGGCGTACCGGCAAGCGACGTGCGGGCCGCGGCGGTGACGTTCGCCAGTGTACCTAACGGTGCTATTTACTACGGACTGGGAGTCACCGAGCACAGTCAAGGCTCCACGATGGTGATGGGGATTGCCAATCTTGCCATGCTCACCGGTAATGTAGGTCGCGAAGGGGTTGGCGTAAATCCCATGCGCGGACAAAACAACGTACAGGGCTCGTGCGACATGGGCTCATTCCCGCACGAACTGCCGGGCTATCGCCATCTTTCCGATGTGGATTCGCGTCGACTGTTTGAGCGTGAGTGGGGCGTTAATCTCGATCCCGAACCGGGCTATCGGATTCCCAATATGTTCGATGCGGCTGTCGAGGGCAGTTTCAAAGCGCTGTACATTCAGGGCGAAGACATGGCGCAATCCGACCCCGATACTCAGCATGTACACAAAGCGCTGTCATCGATGGAGTGTGTCATCGTGCAGGATCTGTTTCTCAATGAAACCGCCAAGTTCGCGCATGTATTTTTACCGGGATCCTCATTCCTCGAAAAAGACGGTACGTTCACCAACGCAGAGCGACGTATTTCTCCCGTGCGAAAGGTGATGGAGCCACGGTCTGGCCTGGCCGACTGGGAAATCACGATGGCGTTGTCGAACGCGATGGGTTATCCCATGACCTATACCCACCCAAGCGAAATTATGGATGAGATTGCGCGTCTGACCCCAACATTTACCGGCGTTAGCTACGCGCGGTTGGACGAGCTGGGCAGCATTCAATGGCCCTGCAACGAGACGGCGCCAGAGGGCACACCCACCATGCATGTCGACGGGTTTGTGCGAGGCAAGGGTTATTTTGCGCCCACACCGTTTGTCGAAACCACCGAACGCTCGACGCGCAAGTACCCACTGCTGATGACCACGGGTCGCATACTGTCGCAATACAATGTGGGCGCCCAAACGCGCCGCACAGCAAACATGCAGTATCACGACGAAGACGTGCTTGAAATGCATCCGGCTGATGCGGAGACCCGCGGTATCAAAGAAGGCGACTGGGTTGGCATCAAAAGTCGCGCTGGAGAGACCGTAATGCGTGCGGTGATGTCAACCAAGGTGCAGCCGGGTGTTGTGTACACCACCTTCCACCATCCGCACTCGGGCGCTAATGTGGTGACGACGGATAATTCCGATTGGGCCACCAATTGCCCTGAGTACAAAGTGACGGCGGTAGAGGCCTATCCGGTCAGTCAGCCGTCGGAATGGCAGCGCAACTTCCAGAAGTTTACGGATCAGCAGATTGACTACCTGGGCTCGGCGATGGCTGAGCAAAAAGTGCGCTAGCGATGACTGTTCGAGTGGATAAGCTCGTGCGCATGGCTCAGCAGATTGCCGATAACAATAGTTTTACCCCCGATGTCGACGTGGTTGCCGCCAAAGTTGCCGATCATATTCAACGTTTCTGGGATCCACGCATGAAGCAGCAGATCATCGACTACGCCAATTCTGGAGAAGCGCAATTGACCCAAGTCGTGACGCGAGCGGTAAGCCTCATACGCGTGGAGACCTAACCCATCGTCGGTATTCTATTCGCCGCCGCGCGTAGCGCCGTGGTGAGTCCGGCTGACGATCACGCCGACTGCAGGGATTGGGTTGCTTTTGACCTGCAGTTCGATAGGCTTCGCTCATGACTTCCTCCGATCTTCTTCGTGTCGCCTACTTAGGGCCGGCCGGTAGCTACACCCAGCAGGCGGCACAGAAACGCTTTAGCGACGCGCGTTTGGTGTCGTGTGCGTCGATCGAACAAGTGTTTGCTGCGGTGGGCAATGCCGAGGCCCAGTATGGTGTGGTGCCGATCGAGAACATGCTGCAGGGCTCAGTTACCGAGACGCAGGATGGACTCTACACGTGGCACGACTCGGTACGCATACACGATATGCTGGTGATGCCGATCGCCCATGCGTTGGGCGGCGTCGGCGTATCGCTCGACGCGGTACGTGATGGCATACAGACTGTCTATTCCAAAGATCAGGCGCTCAAACAGTGTTCGGATTATCTAGAGCGCGTATTTCCCAATGCGACCTTGATTGAAGTGGACAGCACCAGCCTCGCGGCAGAACGCGTCATGTCGGCGAACGATCCGACATTGGCCGCCATTGCCAGCGAGGCGGCGTTCGCTCAAGTCGGTCTGACGGTACTCGATACGCAGATCGGCAATATACGCGACAACAAAACTCGCTTTGCAGTGCTTGGGCCACCCAATCCGGATTTGGCCAATGCAACAGGCAGTGACGCCACCGCCTGTGTTATTTATCCACCAGGCGATCGCGTCGGTATTTTGGAAGAAATTCTCGCGGTAATCAGTCGTGATCACGGACTGAGTTTGTCGTCGATTCACTCTCGCCCTGATCGTCGCGGTGCGTTTCGATTTTATATAGAAATTGAAGGGCATCTGAAAGATGCCGCCGTTCGACACTGCATCGACGCACTTCGCCGAAAACTGGCCGATGATCTGGCCGAAATTTTGGTGTTCGGTAGCTATCCCAGGTGCCCCTTTAACCCGCCCAAGCTCAGCACAATCGGCATTGTCGGCGGTACGGGCAAGATGGGAGCCTGGTTTCGCGAGCTGTTTGAAAAAGCAGGCTATGAGGTGTTGTTATCGGGACTTAACAGCGAATTGAGCGTCGAGCAGTGCGTCAAGCAATCGCAGGCGGTATTGCTTAATGTTCCGATCACCCATTCGGTTCAAGTTGCGCGAGACGTGGCGGCTTGGCTGGAGCCTGGGCAGCTCGTGCTCGACAACACGTCGGTGAAGGGGCAGGTGATGGATGCCCTTCTCGACGCTGTGCCAGAGGGCGTTGAAGTGCTGGGTATGCACACCATCTTTGGTCCAGAAGTCGACTCGTTGCGTAAGCGGAATACCGTGTTTACTCGCACGGCCAAGTCCGGCGAATTGGCTGAAGAATTTGAACACATTTTTTATAAATACGGTGCGCAGCTGAGCTATACCGATGAAGCCAATCACGACCAGCAGATGGCTTTTCATCAGAATCTTGAGCACTTTACCAAGCTGGTGTTGGCGGAAGTGCTGTCTAAACATGTGGCCGACCCATCGGGCACGGTGGCCTACAGCTCGCCAAATTCGCGAGCGTCGCTGCGTACGATGGCGCGCGTCCTGAGGGTGGATGCGAAATTACTCGCGGATATTCAGGCGCACAACGAGCAAGGCCCGGAAATGCTTCGCCAATTCATGACTATTGCGCATGAGTTGCTCGCGCTGATTGAGAACAAAGACTTTGATGCGTTGCTCCAACGCATACAGTTCAACTCAGACGCACTGGGAGAAGATCTGCTGGCAGAGCTGCTTTATAACGAGTAGCTCGACGACAGATGCAGGGGTGAACGACGCTGAGAACGTGTAGCGAGCACCCACTTCCACCTTTCTTCCTCGTGCTTGCGCGCACTTTTTCCGGCATTGTGTGTTGGGCTGGCTCGGTAGAGCCTGGAATCTCCGACTCGTCGCCATGTTTGCAGTGCACTGTCGAGATGCCGCGCAAAGTTTCCCAGCACCGCCACTGGACCGGCCAACGGTCGGCCCTTAGAATTCCGCCATGTCATTGATTCGGATGGACGACATTTCGCTCGCCTTTGGCGAGCAGGTGATTTTTCGGCAGGCCAATTTCGTGCTTGAGGAGGGCGAGCGCGTTTGTCTTATTGGTCGCAACGGGGCGGGCAAATCCACGCTCATGAAGCTTATTACCGGTGAGTATCAGACCGATGATGGGGAGATTCATCGGCAACCGGATGTGCGGATCAGTCAACTGCGGCAGGAGCTGCCGGAGTACTCAGAGCTTACAACTCGTGACGTGGTGGCCACAGGGCTGGCGCGGCAAAGAGAGTTGATTGATCGGTTCGAGGCGTTATCTGCCGACACCGGACGTGCCAATCAGCTCAATGAGCTCGAAGCGCTTCAGCGACAAATCGAAGCGGCGGGTGGCTGGGAACCCGGTCAGCAAGTGGACACCATGATCGCCCAGCTCGAGCTCCCAGCGGATAAGCGATTGTGTGATTTATCGGGTGGCTGGCAGCGACGTGTGGCGCTCGGACGCGCGCTGGTGTCCAAACCGCACATATTGATGCTTGACGAGCCAACTAATCACCTGGATATCAGCACGATCTCATGGCTCGAACGGCGCGTTCAGTCGTACGACGGGAGTGTGGTGTTTATCACTCATGATCGCTTGTTTTTACAAAAACTGGCAACACGCATCGTTGAGCTGGATCGCGGGCAACTGATCAGTTGGACGGGTGATTACAAGAAATTCTTGCGGCACCGCGATGAAGCCAAT
The DNA here is from genome assembly GCA_039028935.1 of Pseudomonadota bacterium. Lineage (NCBI taxonomy): Bacteria > Pseudomonadati > Pseudomonadota > Pseudomonadota bacterium. Next base: position 100,110 of record JBCCHD010000001.1, read on the forward strand.
ACCACCGAGGATGCGCACAACGAATTGTTTGATAAAAAACTCGCTCAGGAGGAGGCATGGATTCGGCAGGGCATTAAGGCAAGGCGTACGCGCAATGAGGGTCGAGTGCGGGCGCTACAGGCAATGCGCGAAGAGCGCGCCGCGCGCATTAAGCGGGCTGGCAAAGTTCGCATGCACATCGAGGGTGCGGGCGCGTCGGGCAAGAAAGTCATTACCGCGCGTAACATCACGCACGGTTACCATGGCGAAACGCTGATTAAAGGTTTTTCGCTAAAAGTCATGCGGGGAGACCGTATTGGGCTGATCGGGAATAATGGCGTGGGCAAAAGCACATTGCTGCGAATATTGCTTGGTCAAATCGAACCGGATGAAGGCTCTGTCAAGCTCGGTACACATCTTGAGACCGCCTATTTCGATCAGATTCGACGCACACTCGACGGCGATCAGACGATCGTGCGCTATATTGGCGAAGGCAAAGACTACATCACGTTGGGCAGTAAGCAAACGCATGTGATTGGCTACTTGAAGAACTTCATGTTCTCGCCCAAGCGTTCAATGACGCCCATACGCGCGTTGAGCGGCGGTGAACGCAATCGAGTACTGCTGGCAAAACTGCTCACCCGTCCGGCCAACTTGTTAGTGCTCGACGAGCCCACTAATGACCTGGATGTCGAGATGCTCGAGGTGTTGGAAGAGCAGCTTGTGAACTACGACGGCACACTGATTATTGTGAGTCATGATCGACAGTTTTTGGATAATGTCGTCACGTCCGTGTTGGTCTTTGAGGAAGAGGGCAAAGTCGAACAGTACGTGGGGGGTTACAGCGACTGGCATAGACGAAACAAGAAACTGTTGATCAAAGACGAGCAGCAGGCCGCCCAGCGCAAGAAGGAGTCCGACACCGCGAGACGAAATGAGAAGCCTGCGCGAACCAAACTAACGTACAAGCTGCAGCGCGAGTTAAATGCTCTGCCGGAGACGATTTCGAGTCTCGAAGAGGAGGTCGAAACGCTGCGTCGCCAGACGCTGGCGGCGGGTTTTTATGAGCAAGACTATGAGCAGATGCAAAGCGTGCTTGATCGTTTGACGGCCGCCGAGACGGCGCTTAACGACGCCACGGAACGTTGGATTGAGTTGGACGATATGTGAGCGCCGGGACGCTGCACACGCATGCGCTGTTCTGTATTGAGGGGCGAGGTCAGCGGCGGTAGAGCCAATGCGCTCTTGCCTGACGGCGCGCAAGCGAAGGCCGCAGCGATCCACCGATGACCGTTAATGCGGTGTGGGTCAGGCTCGGCGCGACAGCATCACGACGAGAACGTGTCGCAGGCGCCGACATCGCCAGTTTCAAGCCCGCGCCGAAACCAGTACATCCGTTCTTCGGATGAGCCGTGAGTAAACGCTTCTTCAACGACCCGGCGGCCGGCCATTTTTTGGATGTGATCGTCACCGACAGCGGCCGCCGCACGAAGGCCTTCTTCGATATCTCCCTCTTCGAGCACCTGTCGCTGTTCGTGCGCATGCCGTGCCCACATGCCGGCATAGCAGTCGGCCTGTAACTCCATGCGCACCTGGATTTGATTGCTCTCGGCCTGACTGCGCGCCTGGGCTTGCGCGGCGCGGACACGATTTGAAATGCCCGTTACCGTTTGGACGTGATGGCCCACTTCGTGTGCCACGACATAGGCCAGTGCGAAGTCACCGCTCGCGCCCATGCGCTGCAGTTGATTGAGAAAGCTCAAATCAAGATACACCCGTTGGTCGGCCGGGCAATAAAATGGCCCGCTCGCTGCTTTGCCGGTGCCGCAGGCGGTGGGGGTTGTGTTTCGATAGAGAACTAACGTAGGGCGGGGGTAACGCTGACCAGCGTTGGCGAACACTTGATCCCAAACGTCTTCCGTGTCGGCCAGTACAACCGACACAAAATCGCTCACTTCTTTTTCTTGCGCGCTTTGTTGGATGGCGCCAGAAGACGAAGTCGAGGTTTGTTGACGCCCCATGTCCTGCATGACTGTCGCTGGATCTTTGTTTAAAAGAAAAATCGCAACCAGCGCCATAATTATTGCCCCACCGCCGAGGCCGGCACTGCGTTTGACGCGCTGTCCGCGTCGATCGTCAATGTTTTTACTCCTGCGTCCCCGTTCCCACCGCATCGCGTGCCCTCTCGCTGTTTGTGATGATTTGCGCCACATCGTGTGCGGGTAAAGTATACCCCTATTTCGTAAGTTGCCCCTAGCAATGGGCGAACAGAGACAACAAATCAGGCGCTTACCTGGCTTGGGTTCACGATTTTTGACGCTCCGCCTCTGATTGGATAAAAAGAGGGCATGTACACGCATCGTAATGTTCCTTTTCGTCACGCGCTCGGTGTGTGGTGGCTGTCCATTGCGTTAGCGCCTGCGGTTGAGGCGCAGTCCGTTCAGGTCATTGGCGACAATGGTGGTAAGACTTGCTATCGTGCTGCCGAACTGGCGGTTTCGACTCATGTTGCTTCGAAAGACGATGTCGCGGCATGCACGCGCTTTCTTGCTCAAGACCGGATCACCAAAAGCGATCGGGCAGCGGCGTTGGTTAATCGCGGAATTCTCGAAATGGCTGCAGGTGATCATGCCGCTGCACGTCGGTCGTACGACGACGCGTTACAGTTGGCAGAGAACCGAGGTGAAACCCGCATCAATATTGCCAATATCTATATGCACCAGGCGCGTTATCGCGAGGCCGTTTCGGAGTACACCAAGGGTATTCCGCTCATGAAGCGACGCCAGCATGTCGGCTACCTGAATCGCGGTCTTGCCTACGAGTATCTTGAGGAATACGAGGCGGCGGGTGCTGATTATGCGCGCGCATTGAACCTCGCGCCGCAATGGATTCGGGCTAAAAAAATGCTGGCTCGTGTGCGGCTAAAACAGTCGCCTTAAGCCGCGTTGCGGATTACAGACGCGACGTTTTCGCGATAGCGGCGAGGTATCGTCGACATTCCGCCTCGATGGTTTTACTTTCCGCCGACGGTGTCCCGACTCAAATGCACCAACGTGTCGGCATGTTGCTCCCAGTTCTGCCCATCGAAATCGCGAATCACCATGTCATCGGGAATAGTGTCCAGACAGCGTGCGTTTACCGAATAGCCATCGGGATTAGAGCGCGGAATATAGAATGGGCGTGCTCCGCATACCGAACAAAAATAGTGCTTCGCAATGCCGGAGTTAAAGGTGTAGCACGAGAGCGATTCCTCGCCGGCCACTAAACGAAAGGCGGAGGCTGGTGTGATGACATGCAAAAATCCGGTCTTGGTGCAAATGGAGCAATTGCATCGAATCGCCTCAAGCGGCGGTTTGACACGCACTTCAACACGAACAGCGCGGCAGTGGCAGGCGGCGTGCAGTAACATGTCGATCTATCCTCCTCATAGTATTGGCGCCTCGAATGCGCATGGTAGCGTGTTTATTCCGCTCTTGCCGTGCGAGCGGAGCGAAGAATGCCCCGTTTCACCGCGATGGGTGGAGGTTGCGATCGGAAAAGTCTATATTTTGAGGACGCCCATTTCGGCGCAATAACACCCCGGTGGCAGGTGTGTTGGCATGAACGCTTCAGACGGTGAACAACTCACCGCGATCTTTTTTGGTGCGTGTGACCTCGATGGCGAGGAGCGTGAGCGCTTTCTCGATGAGCAGTGCGCGCACAACCCTGACCTTCGTGAACAAGTCGAGCGCTTGCTGGCGGCGGGCGATGATCTGTCTGAAGCCGAACAAACCCATATTGTCGCGCGTGCGATTCACGATGCTGCGGGCAAGTTCGCCAGAGAGCAGATGCCCGAGCATATAGGGCCCTATAAAATACTCGACGAGATTGGGGAGGGTGGCATGAGCGTGGTGTACGCCGCCCAGCAGCACGAGCCGGTTAATCGTCGCGTGGCGCTTAAGTTGATTCGCCCTGGCATGGACACGCGCGACGTGATCAATCGATTCGAGTCTGAGCGTCAAGCGTTGGCGGTGATGGACCACGTCAACATCGCCAAGATTTTTGACGGTGGCACGACGTCGGCGGGTCTGCCGTATTTTGTCATGGAGCTGGTGTCTGGCGAACCCCTCACCGATTACTGTGACGAACATCGACTGTCGATAAAAGCGCGTTTAAGTCTGTTTTGCGATGTGTGCGCGGCGGTACAGCACGCGCACCAAAAGGGTGTTGTGCACCGCGACCTCAAGCCGTCGAACATACTGGTTAGCGAGCAAGATGGTGAGCCACTTGTGAAAGTTATCGACTTCGGTATCGCTAAGGCACTCGATGCAACACTCAACGACGACCCAACGGAAACGCGCTATGGGGTGGTGATGGGTACACCGACCCACATGAGTCCTGAACAGGCCTCGGGTCACGTGCACGACATTGATACGCGCACCGATGTGTACTCGCTCGGCGTGGTTCTGTTTCAATTGTTGACCGGACTGCTGCCTTACGAAATCGACAAAATTGGCAGCGACGCCATTCGCAAGTCGATCGAAGCGGGCGCAACCACACGACCCAGCGCCAAACTCAAACGAGACGATCAAGGCGAAAGCCTGGCACAAACTCGTCGTCTGAGTTTAAGCGCGTTGCTCAAGCATATTGAAGGCGACCTTGACTGGATCACGTTGCGCGCGATGGATGTCGAGCCTTCTCGTCGCTACCAAACCGTCAACGCCCTTACGCTCGATATCCAACACTTTCTTCAGGCTCGGCCCGTGACAGCGCGTCCCCCGAGCGCGGCGTATCTGGTTAGCCGATTTATCAAGCGCAATCGCAAGACTGTGTTGGCCGCCGGAGTGACCGTGGCGGCACTGCTGGCCGGCATCACAATGGCCACAATCGGTCTGGTGCGCGCTACCCAAGCAGAGCGCGTAGCGGTGGATAAACAACGTACCGCCGAGAGCGCCAAAGAGTTTGTGGTGAGTATCTTCACGGCCAGCGATCCGGAGGCGGCGCTGGGTCGTCAGGTGTCGGCTAGTGATCTATTGCGTCAAGGTGCCGCGCGCATCGATCAACAGCTTGATGATGAACCGGCGATTCAAAGTGAGCTCCTGCAAACGATGGGACGCGCATTTGAAAACCTTGCTCTCTACGATGACGCCGAGCCGTTGTTGAGACGCGCGGTGACGTTGGCCGAACAGGCGTATGGGCCGAACCATCTCGAGGTGGCCGCCGCACAGCAAGAGCTGGGTGAGGTGCTCTGGCGTACCGGGCGCTATGACGAGGCGAAGGCCGCGCATGAGCGCGCGCTTGAGATCATCGCGTCGGAGCTTGGCAGCGATCACCCCGACTACGCGGTTAATCTTGCCAAGCTTGGCATGGCTTGGTTTCGGGAAGGTAACTTCGAAAAAGCGCAGAGCCTGTTCCAAGAAAGCCTCATGCTTTATCAACGGCTAGGGCTAACCGACACGAGTGACTATGCCGACACGCTGAGTGACCTGGGTGGCGTCAAACTACGTCAAAATCGTCTAGATGAAGCGGCGGTAGACTTTCATGAGGCTTTGCGCGTGTGGCGTGAGAGCTTAGGCGACGTGCATCCAAATATTGCGACGGTGCTGTCGAATCTGGGCGCGGTGGCGGCCAAGCAGGGTAGTCATATTGAAGCCGCGCAATATTACGAGCAGGCGCTGGATATGCGGCGTACGTTGTATGGCGATAAGCCGCATTCTCAAACAGCGGTGTCTCTCAATAATCTCGCGTCTTTGTATTGGCGGCAAAACGACGTGGCCAGGGCGGAGCCCTTGTTCCGAGAATCGCTCGCCATGCGTCGAGCCGTGTTCGGAAATACGTCGGTCGCGGTCGCGACCGGACTCAATAATCTCGCCTTGGTGCTGCTCGCCCGCGGTGATACCGACGCGGCGGAACAGGCCTATCGAGAAGCTCTACAAGTGCGGCAGCTCGTACAAGGCGAAGATCATCCCAATGTCGGTATTACGCAGACCAATCTCGCCGCGGCACTCAATGCCAAGGGCGACTATTCGTCGGCCTTGCGAGAAAGCCGGGCGGCGATTACCGCGCTACAGCTCGCGCTGGGTCCGGCACATTGGCGGGTGGCGTCAGCGCGCAGCGTCCACGGTGCCGCATTAGTCGGTTTGGGCGAGTTTCTGGAGGCCGAGGCAGAGCTGGTACCGGCGTTTAGCGATATTCGCGCCGCACGCGGCGACAGTGATCGCTATACGCTTGAGGCGCTCGATCGGGTAGTGAATTTGTACGCCGCATGGGAGAATGGCGCTCCCGATGAAGACTATGCGGCGCTGCGCAACACGCTGGGTAGTCGTTAGCGTTACCTCATTACCCGGCGGAGTCTCGATGACCTCACACTCTTTACAAAGCGCGCCCTGCGTCCTCATGGTGCGCCCGGCGTGCTTCTATTCCAACCCCGAAACGGCGAAAACCAATGAGTTTCAACACGCTATCGCCGCGGATGTGGATGCGCTCGACATGGCGCAGGCCGAATTCGACGGCGCCGCCGCAACGCTGCGAGAGGCGGGGGTTCAAGTGGTGGTGGTGGAAGACACCGAATCGCCGCAAACCCCCGATGCGCTTTTTCCGAACAACTGGTTGACCACCCATGCCGACGGTTCGTGCGTGCTCTATCCCATGCAGCCGGAGAGCCGTCGCGGTGAGCGACGTCTGGACGTGCTCGACATTCTTCGAATCGAGCACAAAAAAACCATTCGACACGTGCTGGATTGGTCTGATTTTGAACACACACAAAAATACCTGGAGGGCACCGGTAGTCTCGTGCTCGATCGCCAGCATCGGGTGGCGTACGCGTGTCGCTCCGCCCGCACGGACGAGACCGTGCTACGGCATTTTTGCCGGCACTTCGACTACACGCCCGTGTTGTTCGACGCGTTCTCACAGAGCGGAACAGCGATTTACCACACCAATGTGATGATGTGCGTGGGTACTGGCTACGCGGTCGTGTGTCTTGAGTCGATTCGCGATGAGCGCGAGCGCGCGCAGGTGGTGGACGCGCTGTCGCAGCACCGCCAGATTATCGATATTTCCTATGCACAGGTCGCGCAATTTGCGGGCAACATGCTCGAAGTGCGCGCCTCAACCGATGCGCGTCTGCTGGTCATGTCGTCGCGCGCCTATGCCAGCTTGACGGCGTCGCAAATTTCCGCGCTCGAGACCCATGCCAATCTCGTTCAATGTCGGGTCGACGGCATCGAGGATGCCGCCGGCGGCGGGATTCGGTGTATGCTAGCGGAAATCTTTTTGCCGTAGTCGGCGCGACCGCTCGGCACGTTCATTGTTTGGAGTTTATTATGGCTAAGAATCGACTGCCTAATTTTGTTGTCGTGATGGCAATCATTGCTGTTATTCTCATCGCCTTTGGTGCGCGCTTTTTCAAAGCTGTGGAACCCGGTCACGTCGCCGTTGCATCGCTGTTCGGAAAAGTAACAGCGGAATCCTATCCCGAAGGACTTCACATTCCCGTCAATCCATTTTTTAAGTGGCATGACTATGATGTGCGCATGAAAACGCATTTTGAAAAGGCGAACGTGCCCTCACAGGATCAGCTGCAAACCCAGCTTGAAGTTAGCGTGCAGTATCGATTGATTGGCGCACAGGCGCCACTGATTTTGCAAAACACAGGTAGCATGGAGCAAATCGTTGCCGTGCATCTGCGGCCAGCGCTCCGTTCGTTGTTGCGCGAACAGGGTAAGAGCATTCGTCGGGCAGAAGATTTCTTCCTTGAAGAGACGCAGCAGAATTTGCAAACGGCGCTGCTGACAGGGATGGACCAGTTCATGTTGCCGAAAGGCGTCGCCGTAGAAGCCGTTCTGATCCGTGATATCCAACTGTCGCCGTTTATCACCAAAGCCATTGAAGAAAAGAAACAACGCGAGCAAGAGGTTGAGAAACAAAAGGCCGAGCTCGAGCGTTTTCGCACGGAGCAGCAGCAGCTTGTGGCCGCCGCCACCGCGGAACGTAATGCCGCTGAAGAGCAGGCAAAGCGGCAGCGAATTCTGGCCGATGCACAGGCCTATGAAATCCGCCAAATCAATGAGGCGATTGCATCAAATCCGGCTTATATTCAGCTTCAAGCGCTGGAGTCGCTAAAAGAAATTTCCAAAGACCCAGCGTCCAAGCTGTATTTCATTAACAGCGATAGCCCCATGCCGCTGCCGCTGATGCATCTGGGCGAAAAATAGCCGACCGATGAGTACCGTGCACTACGACATCACGCCGGCGTCGCTTGGCGGCCATCGGTTTGACGTGCGGCTCACCGTGCAAACCGATGGCGAAGGGCTTGATCTCACGCTGCCGACGTGGATTCCCGGCAGCTACCTAGTGCGTGATTTTTCCAAGCATCTGGGGCGGGTAACGGCGCACTGTTCAGGCCGTGCTCTTCGTGTGCGCAAACACGATAAGCGACGCTGGCGGGTTGAGCCGTGCGACGGTGAGGTCGTTATTGAGTACGAGGTGTACGCGCACGATCTTAGCGTGCGTGGTGCGCATCTTGATTCCACGCATGGCTTTTTTAATGGATCGAGTGTGTTCCTTGAAGTCGAGGGTCGTGAAGAGCAGCCCCTCACGGTGACCATTCATGCGCCGACTGACGAACATGTGTCGGTGAAGGACTGGCGCGTCGCAACGACACTGCCTCGCGATGGGGCGTCCGAATGGGGGTTTGGTCGGTTTCGCGTGAGTAATTACGCCGAACTCATCGATCATCCAGTCGAAATGGGTCGCTTCGATCTCGTGCCGTTCGAGGTGGCCGGTGTGCCGCACTATTTTGTGCTCAGCGGTCGTCATCACTGCGATACCGCGCGCCTTGCCGACGATGCCGCGCGCATATGCCGCACGCAGGTGGATTTGTTTGGCGAACTGCCGTCTATGGAACGCTATCTTTTCCTCACACGCGTAGAAGGTTCGGGCTATGGCGGCCTTGAGCATCGTGCCAGTTCCGCGCTTGTCTGCGCGCGTGACGCGCTGCCTAAGCACAGTGGTCATGCGGACAAAAAATACCGACAGTTCCTTGGGCTAGTCAGTCACGAGTACTTTCATTTGTGGAACGTCAAACGCATAAAGCCAGCGGTCTTTACACCGTATGCACTCGAGGGCGAGAGCTACACCGAACTGTTATGGGTTTTTGAGGGCGTTACCAGCTACTACGACGATCTGGCGTTGGTGCGATCGGGTGTGATCGACGAAAAGGCCTATGCAGAACTCCTAAGCAACACTATTTCTCGTGTGCGTGCGTCGGTTGGGCATCGGCATCAATCGTTAGCGGAATCGAGTTTTGACGCATGGGTTAAGTTCTACAAACCCGATGAAAATACGCCTAACGCCGTGGTGAGCTACTACGCGAAAGGCGCGCTCGTTGCGATGGCGCTCGATCTGACCTTGCGTGAGCGCGGCGACGCGACGCTTGATGATGTGATGCGCGCGATGTGGTCGCACTACGGCAGTCGTGATGTGGGAGTCCCGGAGGACGGTTTTGAAGAAGTCGTCGAGCAGGTGAGTGGCCTGCATCTGCGGCCCTTTTTTGACGCTATGGTGCGCGATACACAAGCGCCTGATCTCGAAGCGTTGCTGGAGAGCGTTGGATGGCAGCTCATGCCGGCGAGTGAACCGGCCGCGCCGATTACCAGTCTTGGTGTCACACTGGCCGCCGGGTCCTCGGAGATTAAAACGGTTCGGCGCGGTAGCTGCGCGGAGCGCGCCGGCCTCGCTGCTGGCGACACATTGATCGCGATAAACGGTCTGCGGGTGGCGGATAAGGTGGCCGCACTGCTCAAGCCGTATTCGGTCGGTGATCGTGTGCGCGTCCATCTCTTTCGGCGCGACGAATTAATTGAGTTTGACGTGGTGCTCGAGAAGCGACCGGCCACACGGTGGGTCATTGCAGACGCGCCTCAGGCGGACGATCGAGCGCTGGCGTCGCGCGCGCTTTGGTTGCAGTTACACTGAATGTCCGCCTGTTGATCGCCGCCACGTGCGGCCTCCGCTCAACACACCTAACCTCAAAACCCCGCTCCACTGCCGCCGAGACAAGCAATTGGTGTGTCTCAGTGTATCGGCGACGCGACAAGCGCCCCTCGTTGACGACATTGCGACCAGGAAGACCGGCATCGTTCGTCATGCGACATAAACTGTGAACCGTGTCTTGACACACCGAGAAAATACTGGTGTTATCGGCATTATCTTGTAACGCTTTGGTTTCATTAGATACTTTAACGATGCGAAACGATCAGACTTTGTCAGCACGTGGCCCCGGTTTGACCGGCGGTGTGCTGTTGCTCGACCTTCTAGTTCTCCTTCTTAATTAGGAGCGGGGCGAGCACGCGAAGTAAACAGAACACACTAAGCCCCGCCTCTCCAACAAAGAGTGCGGGGTTTTTTTTGTCCACACACCCTTAGGGCGATGACTATGACGGCGACTCAACCAGAACGATTGATTATTTTTGATACCACTTTGCGCGATGGCGAACAGGCGCCAGGCTGCAGCATGAGTCTCGATGAAAAACTACGGGTGGCGACCAGCCTCGCGCGGATGGGCGTGGACATCATTGAAGCGGGTTTTCCGGCGGCTTCGCCTGGCGATTTTGACGCGGTGAAAGAAGTGGCGAAGTCCGTCAAGGGCTCCACGATTTGCGGCCTTGCGCGCAGTCATGCGCCGGACATCGAGCGTGCCTGGGAAGCGCTGCAATACGCAGAGGACGCGCGAATTCATGTGTTTTTGGCGACCAGCGCGATTCACCGCGAGTTCAAGCTCAACATGGCCAAGGAAGAGATCTTACGCCGTGTCCATGAAGGCGTGACGCTCGCGCGATCGCTGTGCGACAACGTGGAATTTTCACCCGAGGACGCGTCACGGACTGAACATGACTTTCTGGCTGAGGTAGTACGCGTGGCCGCGGACGCGGGCGCCACCACAATCAATATTCCCGACACCGTTGGCTACACGGTGCCATCCGAATTTTACGACGTGTTTGCGCACCTTCGCGAAACGCTGGCGGATCGCGATGACATTGTGCTCAGCGTGCATTGCCATGACGATTTGGGCATGGCGGTGGCCAATTCTTTGGCGGCTGTACGAGGTGGCGCGCGGCAAGTCGAGTGCACCATTAACGGGATCGGTGAGCGCGCCGGCAACTGCTCGCTCGAAGAGGTAGTGATGGCGGTGAAGACGCGCCCGGATATTTATCCACTTGCTACGAGTATCGACAGTACACGTTTGTATCCGGTTAGTCGGCTGGTGTCTAAGGCTACGGGCATGCACGTACCGCGCAATAAAGCGATTGTGGGCGAGAATGCGTTTGCACACGAGGCCGGCATCCATCAGCACGGCATGCTGCAGAACGCACAGACGTACGAAATTATGAAGCCCCAAGATGTGGGCATTAGCCGTTCGCACTTGGTGTTGGGCAAGCACAGCGGACGACACGCGTTTCGGCAAAGAGTGGAAGATTTGGGATTCCGCATCGAAGAGCGCGAGATCGAGCGTGCGTTTAACGATTTCAAGGTGCTCGCGGATAAGAAAAAAGACATTTTTGATCGAGACATCGAAGCGATTGTGCTGCGTCGAAACGTGTCGCAATCTGGACCATGGAGTCTCAAGCGCCTCACGACCAGCTCGGCGTCGCGCGAAGCATCCTCGGCGCAAGTATGGCTCGAGCATGAATCCGGTGCGGAGGCCCATGCTAGCGGACGTGGGGATGGTCCTGTGGCGGCTGCGTTCAGCGCGGTTGAAGCGGCACTTGGGATCAATGTCGTGTTGCGCAATTTCGACGTGCGCAATGTCTCTATGGGTGAAGACGCTCAGGGCGATGTGTCCGTTAGTATCGAACACGACTACACGGAGTATCACGGTTCAGGGCTCCACACTGATATCATAGAGGCCAGCGTTCGCGCGTTGTTGCAGGCTTTGAATCGGGTGCCGGCTGTGGCGGCCGTCACGCCCGAACCTGCGACGGTCTGAAGCGCGAGAGAAAAATTATTAGGAGATCTCTATGTCATCGCCCGCAAAATACATCTGGCAAAACGGGGAGCTCGTGCCCCATGAGCACGCCACAGTGCACGTGCTGACGCACGCGCTCCACTACGGTTCTTCGGTTTTCGAAGGTATTCGCGCCTATGGCACACCCGATGGCGCGCAGTTTTTTCGACTCGAAGAACATATGCGTCGACTTTTTTTCTCGGCCAAGGTGTATCGCATCGACATCCCGTTTACGCTCGAGGAGTCACTTCAGGCGTGCCACGATGTACTGGCGGCTAACGAATTGACCGACGGGGCCTATATTCGACCGATCGCTTTTCGCGGCAACAGCGGTTTTGGTGTGGTGCCCGCGCCGGATGCACCGGTTGAATTTGTCGTTGCCGCGCAGGAGTGGGGTGCGTATTTGGGTGCTGACGGTCTCGAGAAAGGCGTAGACGTATGCGTCTCGTCGTGGAATCGTGCCGCACCCAATACATTGCCGGCCGGCGCCAAGGCCGGCGGTAACTATCTATCGAGCCAGCTGATCAGTATGGAGGCCAAACGACTTGGCTTCACCGAGGGCATCGGCCTGACGGTGGATGGGCTGGTCAGCGAAGGCGCGGGTGAAAATCTGTTTTTGGTGCTGAATGGCACGCTCTATACGCCGGACATCAGCTCATCGATTCTCGGCGGCATTACTCGCGGCACCATTATCGAGTTGGCGAAAGAGAACGGCATTGAAATGGTGCAGCAATCGATTCCGCGCGAAATGCTCTATGCGGCGGACGAAGTCTTCATGACCGGCACGGCGGCGGAAGTCACGCCCGTGCGCTCCATCGACCGAATCAAAGTGGGTGAAGGTCGGCGCGGGCCAATTACCGAGCAAATGCAAAACGCCTTTTTTGGTTTATTCAACGGTCAGACCAAGGACCAATGGGGTTGGCTGACGCCCGTCAACTTTGCGCCACCCACCGCGCGCATTGTGGCGGGGTAGATTGCCCCGCTGGCTGAGCGAGGCCGCACTGACCGCATGACACTGACCACGGTAAGAGACGAATGACGGCGAAGACTCTGTACGAAAAGATTTGGGATGAACATCTGGTGGTGCCGGCAACCGAGGATCACCCGGCGGTGCTGTATATCGATTTGCATCTCATTCACGAGGTGACATCGCCGCAGGCCTTTTCGATGCTGCGCGAACGCGGTCTGCGCGTGCGCCGACCGGACCGCACATTGGCGACGCCGGATCATTCCACACCCACTCGGGCGAACTTACTCTATGAGGCGTTTCCGGATGGACCTGCCAAAGAACAGGTCCATCAGCTTTTGGCCAACTGCCGCGAGTTCGATATCCCCCTCTACGACTTGCACAGTCCCGATCGCGGTATCGTGCACGTTATCGGGCCGGAAGTGGGCGCCACGCAGCCTGGCAAAACGATTGTGTGTGGAGATAGCCACACAAGCACGCATGGTGCATTTGGTGCGTTAGCCTTCGGCATCGGTACGACCGAGGTCGGCCACGTGTTTGCCACGCAGACGCTGTTGCAGCAGCGCTCCAAAACCATGGCCGTAAACGTGGAGGGGCGCCTGGCGCCCGGTGTCACGGCCAAAGATCTGATTCTCGCCATTATCGGTGAAATCGGTGTGGGCGGTGGGACGGGCCACGTGATCGAATACCGCGGAGAGGCCATTGAGGCGCTCAACATGGATGAGCGCATGACCGTATGCAACATGTCGATTGAGGCGGGCGCCCGAGCCGGTCTTATCGCGCCGGACCAAACGACGTTTGATTATCTTTTTGGGCGGCCACTGAGCCCCAGCGCGGAAGCGTGGGATGAGGCGGTCGCCCATTGGAAAACACTGCATACTGATGCCGACGCGATCTTTGATCGTGAGGTCTCCATCGACGCCAGTGTCATCGAGCCGATGATTACGTACGGCACGAATCCCGGCATGGTGATGCCGGTTGACGGGCGAATTCCGATGGGTGGCGACAAGACCTTTGATCAAGCATTGCGCTACATGAACTTAACACCCGGCCGTGCCCTGTTGGGTCAGAAAGTGGATGTGGTGTTTGTCGGTAGCTGCACCAATTCGCGTATGAGCGATTTGCGGGCGGTAGCGGATGTGTTGCGCTCGCGTAAAGTGGCGTCCTCGACAAAGATGCTGATCGTGCCGGGTTCGCAGGCAACCAAACGACAGGCCGAAGCTGAAGGGCTTGACCGTATTTTTATCGCCGCCGGTGCGCAATGGCGAGAGTCCGGCTGCTCAATGTGTTTGGGCATGAACGGTGACAACGTGGGTCGCGGCGAATATTCCGTGAGTACCTCTAATCGAAATTTCGAAGGACGTCAGGGCGTCGGGGCGCGCACGCTGCTCGCTAGTCCTGTGACGGCCGCCGCCGCAGCCGTGTCGGGTTGTGTGGCGGACCCGCGCGTCGTCTTCGCTTGAATCTCGGGGGCAATTAGGAAAGGCGATGAAGGCGATCAACACCATTACCTCTCGAACGGTTGTCATGCCCAACACGGATATCGACACCGATCAGATTATTCCAGCACGATTTCTGACGACAACAGAGCGGTCCGGCCTCGGTCAACATTTGTTCAGCGAGTGGCGTTATACGCCCGACGGCGAACCGAATCCCGATTTTGTTCTCAATACCGAACAGGCGAGCGGTTGCCGGGTGCTGGTGGCTGGGGATAATTTCGGTTGCGGTTCGTCGCGCGAGCATGCACCTTGGGCGTTAGTGGATTACGGATTTCAAGCGGTCATCAGTACGTCTATGGCGGATATTTTTCGTTCGAATGCGCTCAAGAACGGCTTACTGCCGATCGTGGTGAATGAAGCGGTGCACGCGGCACTGATCGCGTCGCCTGGTGCAAATGTGACTATTTCGCTCGGAGCGCGGATGCTCACACTTGAGCACGGCGAACGGGTGCCATTCGACATCAACAATTTCTCTCGGTACTGCTTGATGAACGGCGTAGATGAACTGGGTTTTTTGCAGTCTCATTTGCCCGCGATAGAGCGCTTTGAAAAGGTACGAGCATGAACGCCAGAATTTGCGTCCTGCCGGGCGATGGTATCGGCCCTGAGATTATTGCGGTCGCCGTTAGGGTGCTGGAGGCGATTGGCCAAAGCTCAGGGCGCTCGTTTGACATCGACCAAGCCGACATCGGCGGTGCAGCCATAGACGCCTGTGGCGATCCACTACCGCCATCCACGCTTGCTGCATGCAAGGGCAGCGACGCGATCTTGCTGGGCGCGGTGGGCGGGCCCAAATGGTCTGATCCGAAAGCGACCGTCAGGCCGGAGCAAGGGCTGCTGCGACTGCGCGCAGAGCTTGGCTTGTTTGCAAACCTTCGACCCATCCGAACGCATCCATCGATCATTCGGCACTCGCCGTTGCGCGAGGAGCTGACCAAAGACATCGACATGATCATTGTGCGAGAGCTCACTGGCGGCATTTACTTTGGTGAGCGCGTTGAGTCCGACGAGCAGGCGAGCGACCTCTGCGCCTATTCGGCGGATGAGGTGGCGCGTATTGTGCGCGTGGCGGCAAGACTGGCCGAGAATCGGCGTGGGCGTCTCGTGTCGGTGGACAAAGCGAACGTGTTGGCGACATCGCGACTGTGGCGCACCGTAACCACCGAGGTGATGGCCAGTGAGTTTCCACACGTAACGCTCGAGCATGTGCTGGTCGACGCAGCGGCGATGCATTTACTGCAGCGACCCGCGTCGTTCGATGTCATTGTGACAGAAAATCTATTTGGCGATATTCTTACTGACGAAGCATCGGTGATTCCGGGCTCAATCGGTTTATTGCCCTCCGCCTCCCTTAACGGCAGCGGTGTGGGCTTGTTTGAGCCGATTCACGGCTCGGCGCCAGACATCGCTGGCCGCGGCATCGCCAATCCATACGGCACGCTTGCCAGTGTCGCGATGTTGTTGCGCCACTCACTCGGCCTAGACGGCGAGGCCGACAAGCTGGAGCATGTGCTCGAAACGTGTTTGACAGACAGCTTGGTGACACCTGATCTTGCGGCACCGGACGTGGCGTTGTCGACCGAAGCGGTGGGTAGCGCTGTTTGTGAACGACTGTTGCAGGACTAATCCGGTAGTCGATTGCGCAGATTTACAGTATCGCCCGTTCTGAGAGTTTCCGATTTACCAGGTCGATGAGCTCATCAATCGTATCGGGTCGATTCATTTCTTCCTGCGAGATGAACGGTTCCAGTTTGCCCGCCTGACGCAAGACAGCCGAGGGGTACGCGAGCTGCGCGTCGGGGTGGGCCGCTTCGATCAGATCAATATAAGAGAATTCGACGTTGATCGGCAGGGTGTTGACAAAGCGTCGCCACTGCCCACGCATGTGGACGGGCGAATACGTCACGTCGCAGAGTTTACACGGGTACGTCGACGGCGAAAATGTCTTATGCACGGCGTCTTTGAGTTTATTCAATAAGCCGGATTCGGCGTTGTAAATAAAAACGAGATCGGGTTGGCTGGCCACCGTCAGGCTCCTGGCAACAGTAGGACTCTGTGCATGGTATCGCTCATCTGGCGTTCGTCAATAGGTGAGCGCGCAACGTTAATGAAACGTTAAACACTCGTTGTTCGATGAGCTTCATGGTATTTTTGCCGGTGCGCTGTGCGTCAGTCGAGGCGGACGTTTACGTTGAGTACGATCGCGGCCTTTTCGCCTTGGAGGAAAGCCTCTCAATCGCGGTAAACGGCAGCTTGGTCTGAGCGCGTGCACCACGTTTACGCGACCCTCGTAATAGGTGGTCGCTTACTATTTTATGACCGGTCCCGGCATGTCGCTTATTCTCACTTTGTTTTCGCCAAAACTCGCCCTTCTGCGCTTGATTTTTGGTGCAGTGCTAATCAGTTTCTCCGGTGTGTTCGTATTGCTCGTGGAAGCGGGACCCGTGTCGAGCGCATTTTGGCGCGTCATGCTCGGCGGCCTCATTCTCATGATGTGGATGCTCATCAAGCGTCAGCCTATTGTGCCGGGCTGGCGCTCGCTGAGCTGGCTGGCATTAGCGGGCTTAATGTTCGCGGTTGATTTGTACGCCTGGCACAAATCGATTGTGTATGTCGGCGTTGGCTTATCAACGCTATTGGCTAACTTTCAAGTGTTTGTCATGGCCGGTGCCGCGGTGCTGTTGTTCGGTGAACGCATGACGCGAGTGCAGCTGGTCGCCATTCCGATGGCGCTGTTCGGATTGTATCTCATCGTCGGACTGGACTGGCAAACACTGGATGCGACCTCACGAGCCGGGGTGTATCTGGGTCTGGTCACCGCCGTCGCCTACGCTGGCTACATGTTGTCGCTCCGGCAGGCTCGTTGGGTCGCGCCGCGGCGCAACGCGTCGTCCGATTTGTGTGTCGCCAGTTTTTTCTCGGCGCTATTCCTTTTTCTCGCCGCCTCGCTTGAAGGCGTGTCACTCGCCATTGGATCCTGGTCCGACTTTACGTGGCTCGGTCTCTACGCGCTGGTTGGACAAGTGCTGGGCTGGCTGTGTATTTCAAGCTCGCTCCCCTACGTGCCGACCGTACACATTGGTCTTGCGCTGCTGCTGCAACCGACCCTGTCGTACGTGTGGGGAGTGGTGATATTTGGCCGCGCCGTGTCGATGCTGGAGGTGATGGGCGCTGCCATTGCGATCATGGCGATTTTTCTCGGTTCTCGCCCGGCGCGACCACAGTAACTTGACGGCCTGGCGCTGTGCTATTCTGATCGGATTGATGAAGGTGCATTGTGTTTGAACTTGGTTGCAAAATTTTTCTGGCCTACCTGCTCGGCTCCCTATCGGGCAGCTTGCTGCTGGGCCGTTTAAAAGGCACGGACATACGCCAAATGGGCAGCGGCAATGCCGGAGCCACCAATGCGCTGCGTACGCAGGGATTGGTGTTTGCGTTGGGGGTGGCGATTTTTGATGTCGGTAAGGGGCTTATTGCGGCGGCCTGGCTACCGCACGCAGGTTGGTTGCCGCTTGACCCCTCACTGGAGCGCATCTGGGTGGTCGCAGCGTGTGGCGCGGCCGCGGTGGTCGGTCACATCTATCCTTTCTGGCATGATTTTCGGGGTGGCAAGGGCGCGGCAACCTTGATCGGGGCCTACTGCATCGTGGCGCCAAAACTCATATTGCCGGCCTTAGTGGTTTTTTTGCTGGGCGTGACTCTGACGGGTTATGTGGGCTTGTCTACCATACTGACGGTGACGGCGGCCTTTGTGTTTTCAATGGTGCTCTATGCGGACGTGTCGACGCCGTTTTGGTTTGCGCTGGCTATGGCGGTGCTCGTGGTCGTCGCGCATCGTGGCAACATTGAGCGCATGATCGCTGGCAATGAAAACCGCCTTGAACGCGCCATGATTTGGCGCAACCGGCGTTCTTGATCCAACGACGGGCCGCGTGAACATTCGCGTCGATCAGAGGCTCCGAGTATTGCAGGCGCTCACGCCCGGCGAACTCACGCGCCGCGAGGCCATAGCCGACGCGACGGGCGTGTCGGACGCATCACTTGCTGAGGCGGTCGATGCACTGGTGGCGGTGGTGCCGGAGCTGTCGATTGTCGATGAGCACCTCCTGTTGTCAGCGGAACTGAAGCTGATCGATTCGGCGCGTTTTGAGCGAGCACTGACTGCGCACTCGGCGCGAATACACAAAGCCTCGCTGTATGCTTTATGCGAATCAACCAACTCGGCAGTGCTGACACAACCCTTTGCCCAGAACGGTTCAGTGAATCTTGCGCTCGCAGAGTTTCAAACCAGCGGCCGGGGTCGACAGGGGCGCAAGTGGACATCGGGGTTTGCCGGTGGCATTTGTCTGACGGTGGCACAGCAGTTTAAGCAGCCGGTTGCGTCGACCATTACACTTGCTGTGGGCGTGTGCGTAGCGGAGGTGCTGGATTCGTTATTAACGGATCGGGTCTTACTTAAGTGGCCCAACGATCTCCTAATGGGCGGCGGCAAAGTCGGCGGCATCTTGGTTGAATCGACCCTGCAGGGGTCTACTTGCACGTTGCGGGTGGGTGTTGGGGTTAATTGTGTGGCGCCGGACGCACCGGCGCACAGCGACGGGCTACCCGCTCTTCGACCGGTTGCACTGAATGATTTTGTCGACCCGCCCGTCGATCGAACGCAACTCGCCGCTTCGCTCGTTCAAGGCGTATTGGCGGCGATGGATGAACATGCCGCTGAAGGATTCGCTGCGTTTGTCTCTCGTTGGCAAGATCGCGATTATCTTTATCATCAGCCGGTGCAGGTGTTTGATCAAGAACACGTTCGGCATGGCACGGCCATAGGCATCAATGCGCAGGGCGAACTGTGCGTACGCACAGAAGAGGGAGATCGTTGGCTGGGGAGCGGCGACGTTCGCGTGCGCAAACGTCTCTGAGCCGCGATGTCCGATCGAAACATGCCGCTCCCTGTGTTGGGGGTCCAAGATCCATCCATACGGGGTCGCTGCGATTGCCAATTGATGACGCATCCTGTGAAATCGACGTGTGCCAACACTAAAGGAGAGCCCTTTGACGCGAACGCACGATAGCGCCGACACGCTGTTGATTGACGCGGGCAACAGTCGACTCAAGTGGGCGATTTGGCGCGACGGTGTGCTGGTCGAACACGGTTCATCTGACTATAACGATGACGAAGATCGGGGCGTTGCGGCCGCTTTGGAGGGCGTTGGATCGGTTCGACGCGTAGCGCTGGGTAGCGTTGCCTCGTCGGCAGTTGCCAAGGGAGTTCGGGCTTGGGCGGCCAGTCGGGCTCCCACGCTCGACGTCCGTGACGTCGCGGTTGAGCCGCTGCCGGTGCTTGAACCAGCCTATTCTGATTACGGTTCATTGGGCGTCGATCGCTGGCTAGCGCTGCTTGGCGCGCGCTCGTTATATCCGGGGCACGTGTGCGTCGCCGATTGCGGTACCGCCTTGACGCTTGATGCGCTGGCCGCCGATGGCCGTCACCTCGGTGGTGTGATTGTGCCCGGCTACACGTTGATGCAAGAAGCCTTATTAACTCAAACTGCGCGCATTCGCGACGCCGATCAGCCGTTGCCTGACACCGTTTTTGGTACGTCGACCGGTGCGGCCGTGAATGCCGGTGCGACCTTCAGTCTCGCCGCTGTGCTCGATCGATTCGTCGCCGAAACTCGAGAGCGTTTGGAGGGGGAAGTGGTTGTTTTTGCGACAGGCGGGGCGCGTGAACGGCTTTTGCGATTCGCGACTTGCGACGTCATCGATGAGCCCGATCTGGTATTGTTGGGACTGGCAGCCCGGCTACAGATAGACCGAGACTGACGCAATCTAAAGGGATGGATAAAACGCGATGCGTGCGCTGATTTTGGGACTACTGCTTCTCAATATTTTGTATTTCACTTGGTCGAAGAATATTGACACCGATCCGTCGCGTATTCAGGCTGCTTTGCCGGCCGATTTACCGCGACTTCAACTGGTCGAATCGCCAGTAGCTCAGTCCGAGGTGGAGCCGGGCGCCGCTTCGGAGCAGGACGCGGTGTCTATGCCGCGTGTCGGTGCGGATGATGTGCTGTCCGTGGACGAGACGGTCTCGGACGTGGCTGAGATCACGACCCTGGAGGCGCCGGTCGATGACCCGGTTGAGCCCATCGAATCGCCGCTTCTGGTCAATGCTGATCCGGTGGTGTTTCCTCAGCGATGCGTAGGCGTCGGCCCTTTTACCAGTTTGCGTCAGGCGTCCGAGGCGGCGGCGCTATTCAATGACGCTGGCGTACAAACGGCTCAGCGCGTTGAAGAAGCGCAGGTTTGGGTGGGCCATTGGGTGCATTTGCCGTCTTATCCCACGCGTGAAGCGGCGATAGCGGTGGTCGAGACTCTGCGCGAAAAGGGCGTTAAGGACATCTATATCGAACCATCGGGCGAGCTAAAAAACACCATTTCGCTCGGCCTTTTCTCGAATCTTGAGCGCGCCGAGGTGCGCGCGGGCAATGTGCGCAAACTGGGTGATGTGAAACCCCAGATCCGCAATCGCAGTCGTGATGGCCTGGTGTACTGGATCGATCTGTCATTAGAGTCGGGTAAATCGCTCGAATTGAATGCGCTGCCGAGTGATCCTAACCAAGAAATGAAAACCGAAGCCATTGAATGTCCGGCGCCTGCCGTGTTCAGCTGAGTCAATCGCTTGGATCGGTGATCCGCGGGCGGTCAGAGGTTTGACGTGGATCATTGACAGGCCGGCTCAAGTCGCTAGAATCGCGTTCTCGATGATCGACATCGTGTCCGGCTTAGCGCAATGCGCTGGGCCGCCGAAATGCCGGAGTAGCTCAATTGGTAGAGCAGCGCACTTGTAATGCGAAGGTTGGGAGTTCGATTCTTCTCTCCGGCACCATTTCCGCACTGACGCGACAAAGCGACACCTGTTCTAGCGGGTTTTGGTTTCCCATTCCTCGCGTTTGAGGACGACGGTTCCGGCCAATTTGTCGTGCCAGCCCTGGCGTCGTGAATCCCACAAGACCCACAGACAACCCAGTCCCAACAGTGGCACCGAGAGTACGGAGAAGGTGAGGTAGCGGACGATAAACTGGTGTATGCGCGGCGTGTCCCCTGTGTGCTGGTCGACGATTTGCGAGTGAATCATCATTTTGCCGGGCGTAGCCTGAAAATGGGCGAGAAACCACAGTGCGGCAATGGCTGGAAGCAAGGCGCCGATAATGACATGCCAGGCACCCTCAATGAGCGTTTCATCAAACAAGTAGCCCGGTCCGTAAATCACCATGAGTACGGGTGTCACGAGCGCGGCAACCATAATGACATCGGCAGAGGTGGCCATCACTCGTGGCCAGAACGTCACGTAGTGCCAGTTATCCGGGTCACGAGCGGAATCGATCGATAGAGCGTCTGCGGCGGTAGTCGAATCGGTGGTCACAATAGATGATCGATCGGATTTGCGGCGCGAGGCGGGCCCTTAGCCTCGGGGCTTCAGGGATAAAAAACAGGCCAGAGCGCCTATGATTTCAATCGCCAATACGGCGTAGAGTAGCGAGCCCGTGCTGCCGTCGACAATAATGCCCACAATGCGCGAACACGCCACTGTGCCCATGGAGAGCAAGCCCACCAGCAAAGCGGGGCGGGTGAGGTCTGGCTTGAGCGCGCCGAGAATAAAAAACGCGGCGAGTCCAAGCTCCAGCCCACCGTAGAACGCGCGCATTTCGGTCGTGGCAAGCTTGCTGGTCAGTTCAAATTGCACGAGATTGGAAAAACTGACCGGATCAAACAGTGCCCAGCCGCCAAACGCCAAAAAGCTCAATCCGAAAATCCAAAGTACGACTTTTGCCGCCATGATGTGCTCTCCCCTGTTCGATCAGTGAGCAATACCCGCAACACCCGACGGGCTGCTCAGGTTGAACACGCAGAGTACCAAAAAAGAGTGTCCAGCCGCTCTAAATTGTTGTGAGGCACTGCAGGAAAAGTGAATTGGGCTTCGGATAGCACCGCTGAGCGATGCGAATTCAGTCGATCACCAGTTTGCGCATCTCCTGAACCGCAACGGACAGCGTGGCAAAGTCCATCGAACCCATACTGCGCATATCCGTGACAACCCGTTGCGCACGCGAGATCGATCGTTCTCGCGAAGCCAACCACGCGTCGGCCACGTCGCTACTGCCTTGTTGCCGATGTTTATTCGCCGCGCTGACGGCACTGACCGTGGCGGCACGGCGTATCTCGTACAAATTTTCACGCAGTGTGCCGCGCGCGAGTGCTTGCCAGCGGCCGCGTACCGGCAGGCTTTCAATCTGTTCGCTTAGCCAGCTTAAGCGCAGGCCCCGCGTCAGCTCAAAATAAACGCGGGCCACAAATTCGTCGTCACGTTTCAGCTGGACGGCCGCTTGCGCTATGTCGTAGCCGGAATACAGATAGCGTATTCCCGCCATCTGATGGGCGAGCGACTTATTCACGCCCATGTTCAGATAGATTTCGCGCGACGCTCGAAACTGCTTTAGTCCGTCACCTTGAAGCAAATTGCTGAGGTTCTTACTGAGATTGACGATGGCTGGGGCGAACGTACCGATCGCTTGCGTGGTATCACCCGCAAACTGCGGCCGTTGCAGAAGCCACAGCGCGGCGCGGCGCAACAAGCGAGAGGTTTCCGCCAGCATGCGGTACTGAGCGCGTGCCTGAATGTCGTTGTCGAGCGCTTCAACGGCTCGCCAAATTGGTCGCAAGTTGAGTGTTTCGCGTGCGATCGTGTAGGCGCTGGCGATTTCGCCCGCGGTGGCACCTGTTTCCTCTTGTGTGCGGACGACAAACGTAGGGCCCATACGGTTAACCAGGCTGTTGGCCGTTTGCGTTGCGATTATCTCATGCGCGAGTCGATGATCGGCCATGAGGCTAAGGTACTTCCTCTGCAGAGGCTTGGGGAAATAATTGACCAAATCTTCGCGTGCGAATTTGTTGTTGAGCTCGGTTGATTCTGACAGTTGATTAATCAGATTGATTTTGGCGTAAGACAACAGAATAGACAGTTCAGGGCGGGTGAGGCCGCGTCCGTTTTGCTGTCGCTCCAGCACCTCACTGTCGGTAGGGAGAAACTCAAGTTCGCGATCGAGTTCGCCACTTTGTTCGAGCATGCGCACAAACTGCATATGCTCATTGGCTCGAGCGACGGCGTCGCTCTCGAGCGTGCTGATGGCCTGCGTCTGGAAGTAGTTATCGCGTAACACCAGTGTTTCTACTTCGTCGGTCATCTTGGCGAGTAAGCGGTTGCGCTCTTTCATCGATAATCGTGTGCGCAGCATGGCAAGGTTAAGCAGAATTTTAATGTTCACTTCGCGGTCGGAACAATCGACACCACCGGCATTGTCGATGAAATCGGTATTGACCTTGCCATCATTGAGCGCATATTCAATGCGCCCATGTTGGGTAAGCCCAAGATTGCCGCCTTCGCCGACCACACGGCAGCGCAGGTCTTGACCGTTGACCCGCACAGTATCGTTGCTGCGGTCTCCGGCATCGTGGTTCGTTTCGGTGCTCGCCTTGACGTAAGTGCCGATGCCACCATTCCAAAGCAGATCGACTTGCATACAGAGGATGGCACGAATGACTTCGTCCGGCGTTGGGTCGCTAGTGCCTTTGAGGTCGAGCATCTCTTTGGCACGAGCGCTGAGTGGCAGCGTCTTGCTGCGACGAGAATAGATACCGCCCCCTTTTGAGATGAGCTTACTGTCGTAGTCTTCCCAGGTTGATCGCGGTAGATCGAACAGACGCTGTCGCTCTTTGTAGCCCGCCTTGGCATCGGGATCGGGGTCGATGAATATGTGCATGTGATTAAATGCGGCTTGCAATCGGAGAGTGGCCGAGCGCAACATGCCGTTGCCAAACACGTCGCCACCCATGTCGCCGATGCCGGCGACGGTGAAGGGCTCGGTCTGGGTGTCGATACCCATCTCTCGAAAATGCCGTTTCACCGCCTCCCAGGCGCCTTTGGCGGTGATGCCCATGCCCTTATGGTCGTAGCCAACCGATCCACCGGAGGCAAAGGCGTCGTCGAGCCAGAAACCGTATTCGGCCGAGATACCGTTAGCAATGTCAGAAAACGTCGCCGTGCCTTTATCCGCCGCCACGACCAGATAGGGGTCATCGCCATCATGCCGCACGACCTGCGCGGGCGGCACGATCTTGTCGCCGTCGATGTTTTCGGTGATGTCTAATAATCCGCGAATCAGGGTTTGGTAACAGCGAATCACTTCCTGTTGCACGACGTCGCGATCACCCACCGGCAGTTTCTTGCAGACAAAACCGCCTTTTGCGCCGGTCGGGACAATGACCGTATTCTTGACCACCTGCGCTTTCATCAGTCCAAGCACTTCGGTGCGAAAATCTTCCCGTCGATCCGACCAGCGAATTCCGCCTCGCGCGACGCTGCCGCCGCGAAGATGCACACCCTCCATATGCGACGAGTAAACGAATACCTCGTACATCGGTAAGGGTTTGGGAAGGCCGGGAATTCGCGCCGGATTGAACTTGAACGACACGTAGGGTTTGGGTTGACCGTCATCGTCGGCTTGATAAAAGTTCGTGCGCAACGTGGCCGCTAGTGCGGCGGTAAAGCTGCGGAAAATTCGGTCTTCGTCGGCGCTCTCGACCTGATTGATTGATTTGCGTAGTTTCTTTAATTTGCGATCGACGGCGCTGGTGCGATTGCGGGTCGAAATATCGGGATCAAACTTCAGTTGAAACACTTCCATCCAGTCTTGTGTGAACGATGGGTTACGTCCGAAGACTTCCTCCATGTAGGGCTGACTAAACGGCAGTCCGGTTTGTAGAAGGTAGCGACAATAGGCACGCAGCAGCGTCGCCTCGCGCCAAGTGAGACCGGCGGATACGACGAGCGTGTTGAATCCATCGCTCTCGGTGTTGCCACGCCAAGTTTGTTCAAAGGTGTCTTGGAAGCGCTGTCCGATTTCCACCGGGTTGATTGTCGCGTCGCCATGTGGACGCATCTCGAATTCCTGAACGTATACGCAGGTTGATTCAACCTGGCAGCGGTAAGGTCGTTCGCTGATCACGATCATGCCCATGTTCTCGAGCATGGGTAGGACATCGGAGATAGAGATTGGCTGGTCTTTTTGAAACACCTTAAAGCGCAGATGATTCTCACCAAACGAAGGTGGTCGGTAAAGCGCCATTTGAATCGATTTGCCATCAAGAATATTCGCGATGCGCTCCACGTCAAACGTGGCTTCATAGGGCGAAAAGTCCTCTTCGTAAGCCGCCGAGAAACCGGCGCCGTAACGATCAAATAGCATCGCGCCTTGCGCCGGACCGAGGCGGCTGATCAGTTCTTCGCGTAAGCCGCCACGCCAGGTTTGAACGGCCTCAGCAATCTCCTGTTCAATGGTGGCGAGATTGCTGCGGCGGGTTCGATCGGGTGGTGTGGTGACACGGCACTGCAGTCTGGCCAATGCCGATTCGGTAATGAGCACTTTTGATTCGATACTGGTGCCTTCAAAGCCGTGCAGTAATATCGACTCGATCTTGCCACGCACGACTGTGTTGTACTTTTCTTTGGGCACATAAATCATGCAGGAAATAAAGCGTCGGTAGGGGTCGCGTCGAATAAACAGTTTGACACGCTGACGCTCCTGCAGTCCGAGTACGCCCTCACTAATGCGCTTGAGGTCTTCCACACTGCTTTGAAACAACTCGTCGCGCGGAAACGCGGCGAGAATATGGGTCAGGCGCTTGGCGGCGTGACTGTGCTTGGGAAAGTTAAAGCTGTTGACCACGCGCTCCACTCGGCGGCGCAGATACGGTATGTCTTTCGGGCTTAAGTTGTACGCGGCGGACGTAAACAACCCCAAAAAGCGCTGTTCTTTGTACGCCTTGCCATTCTCGTCGAAACGCTTAACGCCAATATAATCCATATGCACATTGCGATGGACGCTTGAGCGCTGATTGGCCTTCGTAATAACCAACGGGCTACGCGAATTGATTTGCTTAACGATAGCCGCCTGTATTTTCGGATTGTCAGCGCGCGTGCTGGGTCGCTTACGACGCAAAATGCCGAGTCCAGAGCGCGGGACAGTGGCCAGCACTGGGGCCGGATCGTCTGGATTTAGCGTGTATTCCCGATAGCCTAAAAACGTGAAATGGTCATCGGCCATCCACTCGAGCAGGGCGGCGGTCTCAAGTCGGTCCTTTTCGCGTACCGGGCTCTTGCTGCTGCGCAGTTCGTCAGCGATGCTCAGTGCCTTCTTGCGCATGGGCTGCCAGTCGCGCGTGCAAGCGATGACGTCATTGAGTGCGGCGGTAATCCGTTTTTCAAGCTCCTGGAGTCTCGCTGGATCACCGACGCGATCGAATTCGAAATGCGCAAACGACTCGGCTTGCAATTTGGCGGCAGTCTCGTCATCAGCGAACACATGTTTAATGATGTTCGCGCGTGTGCGCTGAACGCGTAGAATCGGATGGAATATTTGGTAAATGCCCAAGTCCATTTCGCTGATGACCATCGATATGGTGTCGATCACGAAAGACATATCGGTGCAAACGGTTTGCAGTATCGTTCTGCCGGATGGCAGTAGCGGATCGTCATCGGCCGGATTGATCAACTTAATCACAATCTCATCCGGTTCACGCTTACGGGCGGTTCGCAAATGCAGTCTTGCCACGGCCTCGAGTTGCTCTTGTGTGCGCATCTGCAAGTCTTCGGCGGTCACCGACCGGAAGTACTGTCTCAAGAAGGTGGAATAATCGATATTGACGTTTGAGGGCCGATTGGTCTTTCCGTGATTGGCCAGGCTGTCGAGTAAACGCTGTTTGGAATCGCTGCTACGTCGTTGCATGCTCAACTCTCAGTAGGTAAATGGCGGCATTAATTTGCTAAAGCCTAAAGACGATAAGTCGCCGTCCAAATCGGACCGCATTGCCCTTTTGTTCCGTGTGAAACATTTCGGGAGTATAGCCGAATCGGTGCTTAACGGTCGTAGTTTCTTTGGCGGTTGCTCAAGCCAAAACTTGAGGGTTCCCAGAGTATGCGGCGTCGCGTCAAACTGCCCAGCAGCAGCGAGTTTTGTCGTCGCTATTGCGCCGATATGACACCGCTTCTTTTCAACCCGACGAGGTAAACGGACTGATACACTAACGGCATGAGTCGATACGCGTTGCCCGCCAATGCGGCGGAACGAATCCTGTGGGGAGTGGAATGAGCGAAAATCGGGGCGCCGAAATCGAGCGGTTTTATTGGCTGTTGGTCAATCTTTTGGGCAAGGCGTTTGGCTTTCTGATGCTTATCGCTGGCGGTTTGTTTTTCGTGGCGTATGGCATTGAGGCGTTGCGCACGGGACAGATGACCTGGAATGGTCAGACGCTCACTGAGTTTCGAGAGCAATGGCCGCTACTGCTCGGTGGTGGATTGACCGCGGCGCTTGGTTTTGTCCTGATCAAGCTGTTGCCGATCAAGCGTACGACAGAGTAGCCGATTCAGCCTCGCTGCTTGGCCTCTTCGCCTTCGATTTTTTCTGCCGCTGTGCGCATCAGATCGGCAATGCGATAAAATGCCGAGATATCGTCCTCGGTGAGTCCGCTGAGCAAACGTCGCTCATACTCGATGGCGTAGGGCGCTACCTGATTGTACACATCGGTTCCCGAGGCGCTGAGCGCGAGAATGGACTTGCGACGATCACCGGCATCAAAACTCCGAGAGATAAGTTCGCGCTCCAGCAACTGGTTGACCGCGCGACTAACGGCGACTTTGTCCATGGCGGTGCGCTCGGCTACCTCACGGGCGGACAGCCCGGGGTGTTGGGCGAGAATGCAGAAAATACGCCACTGTGGGATGTTCAGATCAAAGCGTGCGGCATAGGCGTCGGCTATGGTGGAGCTGATTTTGTGTGAGAGCGTGGCCAAACGATAGGGCACGAACTCTTCCAGCGTGATCAGGGTGTCGAGTTGTGGGTCATTCGTCATCGTGTTTCCGAGGTTCAGTTTGAAACGGCAGCACGCCTGCGCCATCATCCGCGTTACCACTATACAACACTTATCCCATCGATGGCGCTGCAATATATGTCCGAAAACGAACCACGTCGATCCGAGACGACCTATGGATGTCATTGAGGCGCAAGCTGAACACCTCGATGCGCTGAGTGTGTTGCTCGATCGTTACCGGCAATTTTATGGCAAAGCTTCTGATCTTGCGTCCGCTGAGTCCTTTGTGCGCGCGCGCTTGGCGGCACGCGATGCGGTGTTCTTGATCGCACGCGTGGAGCGCGATCAAGGTGACTTAGCCGCAGGATTTGCCCAGTTATTCTCGTCGTTTTCGACGGTGGCGGGGACACGTATATTGCTGCTTGGCGATCTTTATGTGCAGCCTTCATTGCGGCGCCAGGGTGTTGGGCGGGCGCTGATACGCAAGGCCAAGCAATACGCTCAGTCTCACCGCTTTTCAGGGATCAAGCTTGATACGCAGGACAGTAATCGTGTCGCTCGCGCGCTGTATGAAAGCGAGGGGTTTCAAGAGCTGCACGGTGTGCGTCAGTATTTTTTACCGCTGTCGGAGGCGCATTGGCTCACGCGGTTTTTTCGTTAGTCAACACAGTGGTCGACGCGATTACGGAATGTGCGCTTGAGCCAGGTAGTCCTCGCTTTGCATTTCGATCAGTCGACTGCGCGTTCGTTCAAATTCGAACGACAGCCGCGTGCCCTGATACAGTGAATCGAGCGGTACCGCAACCGACAGAAGCAGTTTGACGCGCCGATCATAGAACTCGTCAACGAGCGTGATAAAACGGCGTGCCTGGTCGTCGCTGTGACGATCCAATACGGGTATGTCCGAGATGACCACGGTCTGGAATGTGCGCGCAATTTCGATGTAATCGGCAGCACCGCGAGGACCGTTGCAGATCGCATCGAATGTGAACCACACGACGCCATCTGCGCGGCGCAGTGTGGCAATTTCTCGACCCTCCAGCAGCATCGTCGCTCCGTGACTGCCCGCGTCGGGAGCTAGCGCGGAAAACGCCTGATCCAACACCGTTTGTGTGGCGGCATTGTGGGGTACATGAAAGGTATTCGCCTGTTTTAGCACACGCAGGCGATAATCCTCGCCACCCTCTACGTGCAGCACGCTGGTGTACTGCTTGAGCGTATCGATAGCCGGCAAAAACCGACTGCGCTGTAAGCCGTCTCGATACAAATTATCGGGCTCGACGTTTGAAGTAGCGACCAACACGATGCCAAGATCGAATAGTTTTTCAAAGAGTCTTCCGAGGATCATGGCGTCGGCAATATCCGACACGAAAAACTCGTCGAAGCAGATGACGTCCGCCTGTTGTCGGATTCGCTTGGCCACCATCGCAAGTGGATCATCGATTTTCTTGAGTGTTTCGAGTTGTGCGTGTACGTCGAGCATGAAGCGGTGAAAATGCTGTCGTCGTTTGGGCAGGTCACCGCACTCGGCATAGAAAAGGTCCATGAGATAGGTTTTGCCACGACCTACGCCACCCCACATGTAGAGGCCCTTCGGGGCTTCCGGTGCCGGTGCTTGGCCGATGAACCGCGACCATAGCGAGGGTTTTCTGGCGGGCGCAAGCAATGCATCTCGCAAGGTGTCGAGTGCGTTGACTGCTCGCCACTGTGCGTCGTCCGCGTGCCATTGATTGGCGTCCAGATCGTGCTGATATCGTTTTGCTATGCTCAAAACAAGGGCTCAAAAAAAAAGGCGGCTGTACGTTGCACAGCCGCCTCATTGCCTAACGCATGTCATCGCCTGAAGAGACTACTTCTGTAGTGCGTCTCCCAGTTGCGGCGCGATTTCAAATAAATCGCCAACGATGCCGATGTCGGCCACTTCAAAGATCGGTGCTTCAGAGTCTTTGTTGATTGCGACAATGGTACCGGCGTCTTTGATGCCGGTAATGTGTTGAATCGCTCCGGAAATGCCGAAGGCGAAGTACACGTCGGGTGCGATAATCTTGCCGGTTTGACCGACCTGCATGTCGTTCGGACAGTATCCTGCATCCACCGCTGCGCGCGAAGCACCACATCCAGCACCCAGCTTGTCCGCCAGTTCGTAAATCACGCTGAACTGCTCTTCTGAACCGACGCCACGACCACCCGACACGACCCAGGCTGCGCTCTGCAGATCGGGGCGCTCAGATTTTTGTGCTTCCAGTTTTTGAAAGCGCGTGTGCGTCGGAAGATCGGCACTTACCGTTGTCGCGTCGATCGCGGCCGCGCTATCACCGCTCTCGGCCGCTTGGAATGAGGCGGTTCGTACCGTAATGACCGCCTTAGCATAGGCTTCGGTGTTTTCTTTGATCAGCACGTTACCGGCGTAAATCGGACGCTGGAAATTGTGTGCGTCGTAGACCTCCATAACGTCGCTAACCTGGTGCACATCCAGTAGTGCGGCCACGCGAGGGGCGAGGTCTTTGCCGAATGTGGTCGAGGGCAGGGCCACGACGGCATAGGAAGCCGCGAGTTCGGCAATTTGCGGAGCCAATACGGCGGCCAATGCGTTGGCGTTAGCCGCATTGTCCACGTGCAGTACTTTCGCTACGCCGGCCAGTGCTGCGGCCTGTGCGCAGACGTCTGCACCACCATTTGCCAGGACCGCAATGTCAGCGTCGCCCAGGGGCGCAACGCCTGTCAGGGTGCGCGCGGTCGAAGGATTCAGTTCGCTGCCGTCGTGTTCGGCAATTACCAATACAGTGCTCATTAGACCAGTCCTTTTGCTTTCAGTGCGTCAACAAGGGCGTCGACCGAATCGACAATTACGCCCGCTTCACGTGTAGGTGGCGGCGAGTAGTCGCTCGTGCCCACCGCCGGCGCGGCGTCGGCGCCAAGGCTGTCGGCGGCCACAGTTTCCAGCGGCTTTTTCTTTGCTTTCATGATGTCCGGCATTTTGACAAAGCGGGGTTCATTGAGGCGCAGGTCGGTGGTGACGACAGCCGGCAGGTCGATGTCGATGGTTTCCATGCCGGCGTCCACTTCGCGTGTCACCGTGGCGCTGTCGCCATTGACAACAACTTCAGAGGCGAAGGTGGCTTGCGGGCGACCCCAGAGTGTCGCCAGCATCTGTCCTGTTTGGTTGCGATCGTCGTCGATGGCCTGCTTACCCAAAATCACCAGTCCGGGCTGCTCTTTTTCGATGAGCTTAAGCAGCAGTTTGGCCGCACCAAGTGGCACGATAGGGCCGGTTTGTTCAATTAAAATCGCTCGATCGGCACCCATGGCGAGTGCGGTTCGCAGCTGCTGCTGAGAGTCGCTGCCACCAATGCTCACCGCAATGAGTTCATCGGCCACGCCTTTTTCCTTGAGTCGTAAGCCTTCCTCGACCGCGATTTCGTCGAAGGGGTTCATGCTCATCTTCACGCCGTCGGTGACCACACCGTCGCCGTCGCGGTTGATCTGTACGCGAACGTTGTAATCAATCACCCGTTTGACGCAGGCAATAATCTTCATGTTCTTCTCCAGTATTTCTTGTTCGATTGAATCTGGCGACCGACAGGCAGCTATCAGTGGCTAGAGGTTTTGATAGTTGGGTCCAGAGCCTCCTTCAGGCGTGGTCCACGTTATTTGTTGGTAAGGGTCCTTAATGTCGCAGGCTTTGCAGTGTACGCAATTGGCTGAATTTATCTGCAATCGCTTACCCTCTTCATCGTCCACAATTTCGTAAACGCCGGCGGGGCAAAAGCGCGTGCAGGGGTTGTTAAATTCTTCGGCGCATTGTGTCACACAAATACTGGTGTCGGCGACCTTCAGGTGAATGGGCTGGTCTTCGTCGTGCTCGTTTGATGCAAAGTACACGGACGCGAGACGGTCCCTTGGGGGTAAATCGCGATCGATCCAGCCGTAGTCCGGCGACGTGTAGCCCTCGAGCTTATGCAGCGAGTCATGATCGGCGTGGTTGGGCAACGTGCGCGGTAGCTTGCCCATGGTCACCGTTTCGATCGCCGCGGTGATAAGACCGCGCCACAAACCCTTAGCAAATCCTGGCCGGATATTACGGATCTTATTCAGTTCGGTGTTGAGCGGTGAAGCGCGCCAGCGTTGGTCAAAGCCCTCTGTCGTTTGCGCTTCGGTCAGGTGTTCGGCCGCCAGCACACCCGACCCCATCGCCATATGTATACCCTTGATCTTTACCACGTTGATGGTGCCAGCCGAATCGCCCACGAGCATGGCGCCAGGCATATCGAGTTTGGGCAGCGACTGCAATCCGCCTTCGATGATCGTTCTCGCGCCAGACGATAGGATTTCCCCGCCGTCTAGCATCTGTTTGATTTGTGGATGATGTTTAAACTGTTGGAAGGCTTCGAACGGGCTGAAGTTCGGATCGGAGTAATCCAAACCGCTGACAAAACCGATATACAAACGGTCTTGATCGAGTTGATAGAGAAAACTGCCGCCGTACGTTTTGCTGTTGAGCGGCCAGCCAATGGTGTGCTGAATATTCCCGGGCGTGGTGCGTCCCTCTGGTAGCTGCCACAGCTCTTTGAACCCCAGTCCATAGGTCTGGGGGGACTTCCCGGCGGCGAGGTCGTATTTGGCGATGAGTTGTTTGGAGATGCTGCCGCGGCAACCTTCACTGAGTACGGTGAATTTCGCGTGGATGTCGACGCCGGGTGCGAAAGCAGGCCCTTCGCTCCCATCTTTGGCGACGCCCATGTCACCGCAACGTACGCCGATCACTTCATCGTTTTCATTGAACAGCGGCGCCGCGCCGGAGAAGCCCGGAAACACATCGATTTCCAGTTCCTCGGCTTTGCTCCCCATCCAGTTGCACAGGGAGCCGAGCGACACAATAAAATTACCGTGGTTTTGCTGCTGAGGCGGGGTGGGAAGGGTGAACGAGCGTGTCGCCGTTAAGTACGCAAAGCGGTCTTTCTTTGCCTCGACACAGATCGCCGGCATATTGTCACGCCATTCGGGAAGCAGCTCGTCCAGCACGCCAGGTTCCATCACGGCACCGGATAAAATCTGAGCGCCGATTTCGGACGCTTTCTCCAGAACACACACCATCGCGTCAGGATTCAACTGCTTGTAGCGAATGGCGGTGGCGAGCCCAGCTGGCCCCGCACCGACGACCACCAGGTCGTACTCCATCACATCACGTTCGATCACTCGCCCTTACCTCCGCGCAGGCGCTCGCCCACCAGTGCGAATGCTGTACTGCGCCATTCTTGACCGAATCATTATAGAGAGGCCAATTTTTGAGGCAACTAATAGGCCGGCGCGGTCTACAATCGCTCGATACCCTCCAGAGCCGGTACGGCTTCGAGCTGCGGCACCACCCGCGCCAAATCACCGACAATGACCAGGGTCATTTGATCGGTAACTAAATGTTTTTGCGACATTTTTTGATGTTTATCCGGCGTGATCGAATTGACCGCGGAGAGGTAGGTATCGAGATAATCGTCGGGTAAATCGTGCAGGGTCATCTGCGAGATGCGCGCCAACAGGCCACCGGGCGTCGCATGTGACAAGACAAACGTGCCAGTTTGGTAGTTCTGGGTGCGCGACACCTCGGCCACCGAGGGCGCTTCCCCCTGAATTCGCGCTATTTCGGCGAAAATTTCATTCAGTGAGTCGCCCGTATGCTCGGTCGTCACATCGGCCGTCTGCGCCCAGTTCGCGGTGCGGTAGTTCATTGAAATGCGGCTTCGTGGGGAGTAGGTGTACCCCTTGTCCTCACGCAGATTGGCTGTCATGCGCGAAGAAAAATAACCGCCGAGCAGAATCTGCATCTGATTGAGTGCTGTAAAGTCCGGCGAGGCCACATCGTCGACCGGTAGACCTAAAATGAGGGTGGACTGGGGGGCGCCAGGTCGGTCGATGAGTTTGAGCCGAAAACCGCTCGCGACGGTTGGCGGTAACGTCAACGGGGCGGGACCCGCCGCCCAATCGCCAAACTCTCGTCGGACGGCCGCCATCATCTCATCGCGGTCAAATTGACCTGCGATCATGACGTGACTGCGTTGAGCGCCAAAATTGTCCCGATAGTAGTGTTTAATCTGATCGAGCGTGTAGCCCGCGAGCTGCTCTTCGGTGGGGTACGAGCGGCCGTAGGGATGATTGGGGTAGAGCAATTCGGCATAGGCGGCGGCGGCGATCGCCTGGGGCCGACTCAGCGAGAGCGCGCGGCTACGCACAAGACCCGCGCGCAGTCGTTCGAGTTGATCGGCTGGGAACGCCGGCTGTCTGAGCACTTCTGCCGCAAGACCCAGCGCATCACCGGCGAACTCCGACAGAACCGACAGACCCAAATACGTTTGATCGAGACCGGTCGATAGGGATAGCTCGCCGCCCATACGGGCCGTTTGGCGAGCGATGAGTTCAGCGGATCGAAGCTCGGTGCCCTCTTTCATCAGTTCGGTCGTCAGGTCGGCGAGCCAGACATTGTCGCCTTCGTTCAAATTGCCGGTGTGTACATCAACACGAATCATGGCTTTGGGAATTTTGCCGAACGGTACTAGCGTCACGCGCAAGCCGTTATCGAGCGTGAGTCGCTCGATGGTCGGCAGATTAAAGTCGCGAGCGGGACCGCCCTCTGGCGGCAGTTCGCGGGCAAAGCCTGCGCTGCATAAGGCGGCCAACCCAATCAGTAACATCAACCTAAGCTGTTTCATTGTGCCGCTCCTTGCGAACCGTCTTCACCGTTGGTGACATCCAGCACCAGACGATTGCTGGGGCGTAAGTACTCTTGTGCCGTCGTCAAAATCAGTTCGGGCGTCACGGCATCAAACTCTTGTTCAAGTCGGTTGATACGCCAAGGATCATTGTCAAACAAAGTGAAGCAGGCGAGTAGATCGGCAACCCCAAATTTTGTTGAGCTGCCGAGCAGTCCATAAAAGCTTGAACGCATTTTGGTGCGCGCAAGCTCAATGTCGTCGCGCGAGACTTTGTTAACCCGCAAATCGTCGATCACTTCATCAATCATGAGCATAATCTCGTCGGTGGTGACGCGCGGATCATGGATGATCGACATATGCCAATTCATTGGCCCATTGTAGTTGTACATATTCCCTATAAGGTTGACGCCGCCGCCCACAGACGATGTGATGCCCGCCTCTTTGACGAGTTTTTTATAGAAGCGACTGTCTTTGCCCGACAGCAACATCTGCGTGATGATGCCCATCGCATAGTATTCCGGCGAGTTGCGCTCGGGCATATGGTAAGAGACCGCCAATGCCGGTTGAGGTGCTTTGGGGTATACCTTGGTGACACGCTTCTCCTTGTTTTGGCGTGGTTCAGAAATATCAACCGGCGGTGGCAATTCGGCGGGTTCGATGTCGCCAAAATGCTGTTTGACCATGTCCATAACACGCTCGGTATCAACGTCGCCGACGACAACTAATACAGCGTTGTTCGGCGCATAGTACGTGTCAAAGAAATCCTGCACATCTTCGAGTGTGGCCGAATCAAGATCTTCAAGGTCGCCGTAGAAATTATGATTGTTGTACCAGTTTTCATTGGCGTGGGCGGGTACATCCAACCAAGGGAAACCTCCGTAGGGTTGATTCAGCACGTTTACCTTCACTTCGTTTTTAACCACACCCTGCTGGTTGGTCAGGTTTTCTTGAGTGATCGCCAGTCCGCGCATACGATCGGCTTCGGCCCAGAGCATGGTCTCGACTTTGTTGGAGGGCACCACCTCGTAGTAGTTCGTGAAGTCGAAACGCGTCGAGCCGTTGAGCACCCCCCCGTTACTCTGCACGAGATTAATAAACTCCATCTTGCCGAGATTCTCTGACCCTTGAAACATCATGTGCTCAAATAAATGGGCAAATCCCGTGCGGTTGCGTGGCTCGATGCGAAAGCCAATGTTGTAGTACACCGCGACGGTGGCCGTCGGTACCGAGTGGTCTTCGGAGACGACGACACGCAGGCCGTTATCCATCGTCGTATAGTAAATGGGCAGCGCC
Organism: Pseudomonadota bacterium; assembly: GCA_039028935.1. Lineage (NCBI taxonomy): Bacteria > Pseudomonadati > Pseudomonadota > Pseudomonadota bacterium. Next base: position 136,461 of record JBCCHD010000001.1, read on the forward strand.
AATGCGCTGTCGGCGGCCGCAGCGGGCGCAGGTGGGGCAGTATCGGTCGACGCACACGCACCGAGCAGCAGCGCCAAGCTAACCAGTAACACCGTTCGCAACATGGCTGATCTCCATAAATGATCGCAAGAGTTAGGTTTTGATCGCGGTACGAGTGGGGACCGCACTACTACAGTATGGACCATACGGCGACGCCGTTGTTCATCGTGGTCCTTTGATCATGACTGTTCGGTCGTTATTTTGGCTGCATGCGGATCGCGCCGTCCAGGCGAATCGTCTCACCGTTGAGCATAGGATTGCCATAAATGCTCGCCACCATGTGGGCAAACTCAGCAGGGTGCCCAAGCCGACTGGGAAAGGGCACTTGTGCGGCGAGTGACTCCTGCACCTGTTCGGGTAGTCCGGCCATCATCGGTGTCATAAAGATGCCCGGCGCAACGGTCATGACGCGGATGCCGTGACGGGCAAATTCGCGTGCGAGCGGCAACGTCATGCCCACTATGCCACCTTTGGAAGCCGAATACGCTGATTGGCCAATTTGGCCTTCAAACGCGGCGACCGAGGCGGTGTTCACGATCACGCCGCGCTCGCCCTGTTCAGTGGCGGGGTTGTCGAGCATTGCCTCGGCGCTCGTGCGGGCGAGTAAAAACGAACCGAGCAAATTGACTTTGAGTACTTGCTCGAATTGACTGCCAGGCATCGGCCCTTTTTTACCCAGCGCCATTGCCGCGCCGATGATGCCGGCGCAATTCACCGATAACGTGATGGCGTCCATCTGCGCCAAACTCGCTTTCACAGCCGCCACCACGCTCTCTTCGCTGCTGACATCCGTCGTCACAAAGTGGGCGGCCGACCCCAGTTGGGCGGCGGCGGCCTGACCGGCTTCTTCATTGATGTCCAAAAGCGTAACCTGACCGCCTGCATTGACGATGTGCTCTGCGACGCCGAACCCAAGGCCCGACGCGCCGCCACTGATGATCGCTCGTGCGCTTTCTAGAATCATGATGCATTCCTCACTGTTGTCGCGTTGCAGAACGGAGCGCGCCTGCCTCGCGTGAATCGGGGCACGCTTGGGCGGCGCCAAGCCGTGCGAACGAATGGCCGGTCTTCTGCCGTCGCGTGGCGGTGTCTAGACTTCCAGCGCAACCGCCAGCGCTTCGCCACCACCGATACACAGTGACGCGATGCCGCGCTTTAGTCCGCGATTGCGTAGCGCATAGATGAGCGTCACCAGCAGTCGGGCACCGGTCGCGCCAATGGGATGACCCAATGCGCACGCGCCGCCGTTAACGTTAACCTTGTCACGCGGAATGCCCACGTCATGCATAGCGGCCATCGTCACGCAGGCGAACGCTTCGTTGATTTCGTACAAGTCGACATCGTCGACTGTCCAACCCAGCTGAGCCTGCACAGTAGCAATCGCTGATGAAGGGGCCGTCGTAAACCACTCGGGCTCGTGTGCGAAACCGGTGGCGCCCCGTAGCGTGGCCAGCACGTTGAGCTTGCGCTCAGCGGCAATGCTCTGTCGCGTCAGAATCAGCGATGCGGCGCCATCGGAGATTGAAGACGAACTGGCTGCCGTGACGGTGCCTCCGTCGCGTCGAAACGCGGGTCTCATCGTTGGAATTTTCTCGATGTCGCAGTTGAATGGTTCTTCGTCCTGGTCGACAGTGATCGTTTTGCGGCGGGCGGTATAAGTGACCGGCGCGACCTCATCCTTAAAATGGCCATTTTTGATGGCGTTCAGGGCCCACTCGACGGATTCGATGGAGTATTGATCCTGTTGCTCACGCGTAAAGCCGTAACGCTCGCTTGTCGCCTCGGCAAAGTGGCCCATCATATTGCCGTCATAGGGGTTTTGCAGGCCATCGTAGAACATGTGATCGAGTGTCTGCTGATGCCCCATGCGGTAGCCGCCACGGGCCTTTGGAAGCAGATAGGGTGCATTGCTCATCGACTCCAGGCCGCCGGCTAGCACAATGTCAGCTTCGCCACTGGCCAGCGCGTTGTGGCCCATCATGGCGGTTTTCATGCCCGATCCGCAGACCTTATTGACGGTGGTGCAGGGCACGCTGGTCGGGATGCCAGCGCCAAGTGCGGCCTGTCGCGCCGGTGCCTGACCGACGCCCGCGGGCAAAACGCAGCCGATAAGCACTTCACTGAGTTCGTCGCCATTCACGCCGGCCTGCTTCAGCGCAGCAGCATTGGCGGTGGCGCCAAGATCGACGGCAGAGGCGCCGGAGAGCGCCCCTTGGAAGGCGCCAATTGGGGTGCGTTTGGCACCGACGACGACGATGGGATCTGAGCTCATGGTGTGTTTGCCTTTATAAATGGAGCGGTATGACCGCTAAAAAATGCGTAGCTTAACCGGCGGAGCGGAACAGCTCACGGCCGATTAACATGCGTCGAATTTCATTGGTGCCGGCGCCGATGTCGTACAACTTCGCATCGCGCAGCAAGCGGCCGGCGGGGTATTCGTTGATGTATCCGTTGCCGCCCAACGATTGGATGGTTTCAAGCGCCAGCTTGACGCCACTTTCTGAGGCCATCAATAGCGAGGCGGCAGCATCTTGACGAGTCGGCACACCTGCATCAAATAGTTCGGCTGTGCGATACGTGAAGGCGCGGCTGGCCTGAAGCAAGGTATACATGTCCGCCAGTTTGGCCTGCATGATGCCAAATTCGCCGATGGCCTTGCCAAACTGTTTGCGCTCGTGCAAATACGCGAGCACGAGGTCCATGCAGGCCTGCATGATGCCCAGCGGACCGCCCGACAGCACCAGTCGCTCGGAATCGAGGCCGCGCATCAATAAATAAACGCCGCCGTGCAGTTCACCCAGCAGGTTGTCTTTGGGGATCGCGCAGTTGTCGAACACCAGCTCGCACGTATTGGAACCGCGCATGCCCAATTTGTCGAGTTTTTGTGCCGTGCTGAATCCCGGCATACCTTTTTCGACCAGGAACGCGCTTAGGCTGCGTGAGCCGGTATCGTTTTGTTTCGTGCGCATGTAAACAATCAGCACATCCGCGTCGGGACCGTTTGTGATCCACATTTTGGAGCCGTTGGCGAGATAATGATCGCCCTGATCAACGGCTTTACAGGTGATCGAGCCGACCACATCCGAGCCGGCGCCCGGTTCGGACATCGCGAGCGCGCCGACCCACTCGCCCGAGCAGAGTTTGGGTAGATAGCGCTGGCGCTGCGCATCGGTGCCGTTTAGATACAAATTATTCATGCACAGATTCGAGTGCGCGCCGTAGGACAGACCGACGGAGGCACTGCCGCGGGATATTTCTTCCATGGCCACAACGTGAGCCAGATAGCCCATTTCACTGCCGCCGTATTCCGCCGGTACGGTCATGCCGAGCAACCCTTGCTCGCCCATTTTTTGCCATAGTGCTGGATCGAACGCATTGTCTCGATCGATTTGCTCGGCGATCGGGGCAAGCTCGGCGTCGGCGAAACGGCGCACTGCCTCGCGCAGCATGTCGAGTTCTTCGTTAATCGAGGTATTGATGATCGCCATATCCATGTTAGCCGGTGATGCAGGGGCGCAAAGTATAGCGCAAGGCCGCGGGTAGCTTAAGCCGGCGAAGGGTGCTTTGTGGGGTTGGCGAGGGCTTATGACAAGTGGTGCCGGGCGGCCGTGAGTGCACGCATCCGGTCGAGCGGTGGCACCGGTGCCCACGAGCTGGCCGATTCACTCTATACTGCGACAACGGTAGGGCGCGATGTCGCGGCGCGGCACCCGGGCACCGATCGCTGGCAACCGTGTAAATTACCCCGAGAATCGGGCGTATCCTGCGTTTTTTCGAGACGCATCACAGCGGCGGATGTCGGGTGGGGATACCGTGTTTACCAACTTGAATCGATCATAATGAGTACCATTGAGCTCAAGCTCGCGGTCACCGACTGGACAGCCTTTGCACGCACCAACCGAACAGCTTTACGCCATTGAAGTTGCCCCGCAGTGGGTGATCGATCGACCGGTCGATGTGAACGTGCAGCACGACGCGGCGCCGTTTTTCTATTTGTTGGCCGATTATCAGGATTACGTGGATCGGGAGCGGACGTTCTCCTACACACGCACCGTACAGAAAATTAATGACGCCTCCCGGCTCGAAGACGCGTCGCTATTGGTTTCGGAGCTCAATGAGAAACACCAGCGGGTGTTTTTCCATCACATCGAGATCATCCGCAACGGTCAACGCATCAATGCACTCGACCCCGAGAATATTGCGGTCTACCAGCGCGAGACCTCGCTCGAGAGTCATATCGTCACAGGCCGCAAAACGGTCGCGTTGACGATCGACGATTTGCGCGTCGGCGACATTCTCGACGTGCGCATGACGTTTTGTAACTTCATGAGCACCCACCCGCTGCACGGCAAATTTTATTTGTCCACGTTTTGGGTCAGCTGGTCTTGTCCGGTGATAAGCCAGTCGGTGCGCGTCATCAATTCGGGCCATTTACCCTTGCTCTACCAGGAAGGTGGTGCGAACGAAACGCTTGGCGAAGTTCATCGCGTGGAGGCGGGCAGCGAATTCAGTCGTCAATGGGACAATCTGAGTCCCGAGTCGCTCGGCCACCACGTGCCGTCATGGGTCTGGCGTCCATTTTTGCAGTTCACCACCGGCACAACCTGGCCGGACGTGTCGCGCTACCTGTATCAATACTATGAGGCCAACGGTGTTCTGGATACGAAAATCGATATCCATAACATTGATTTGCTCGACCTCTCGGGACTTCAGGAAGATGATCTGCTTCGGATGGTGCGCTTCGTTCAAAATAATGTGCGCTATCGGGGTGAGAACCACGGCATCTACACCCATACGCCGAAGTCGCCCGAGCGCACACTCAAAAAACGCGCTGGCGATTGCAAAGACAAATCCAATTTATTGGTCGCCTTGTTGCGTCGACTCGGTGTCGACGCGAACCTTGTGTTGGTCAATTCGCGTGTTGGGCACAAGCTACAAGGGCTTAACCCGTCCGCATATCAATTCGATCACATGATTGTCAAAGTTCGATCGCGCGGCCGCACCCTGTATTTTGATCCAACCATTCAGGCGCAAGCGGGCGACCTGGAGCACTGCGCGCAGCTCAACTATGGCTATGGCCTAGAACTCACGGCAGAGGGGTGTGAGCTTGAGGCCCTGCCGTTTGATGTGAATCGCGTCGTCTTTGAGCTCGAACACGAATTCGATTTCAGCCACTTAAAATCCGACGCCGAGCTCACCATCACCCGCCGCTATTTTTACCATCGCGCGGATAACATGCGGTTTTATCTCAATTCGAAGAATCAACAGACACTTCACGAGGACTATCTGCGGGGTGCGCGCGAAACGACCGGTTGTCGGCTTGAGGTGATACAGCCCGTGACGCTCCAAGACGACACGCACCGCAATGTGCTCCAGACGGTTGAGCGCTATCACATGGTGGATTTGGCGCAAACGCATCCTGAAGCGTACATGCAGATCACCACCGAATTTGCGAACGACTACCCCGTCACGCTCGATGACAGCGCGCCGCTCGATTTAAACGTTGACGGTGCGCTGAGTCACTCCGTAGTGGTGACTACTCGCACTTCGCCAAAAGCGGAACCTAGTCAGGCACACATCGACAATAAATGGTTTCACTACTCCGATAAGGTGGCGGTGCGCGGCAACCAAATGCGGTTTCTCACGCGCCTCACGCCACGTGCGCGACACGCACTGCCTGAAGAAATCGCGGCGTACACCAAAGACGTTGACCACATGCGGAGTCGGTGCAGCAACAACTTCCGCTACCACTATCCCGGCTTCTTTTCGTTCAGCAAACACACTTGGGTCAGCGACTTATTGCGCACGGCAGGGGTGTTTGGCTTTGTGCTGGTGGCGTTAGTGGTGTTATTCGACCGACTCTAACGACACCAGATCGGGCTCGTCGAGCACCGACAGAATGGCGTTGCGACTCAAACTAGCGATGCGGTTCATCGCCTCGCGACCGTGGCCTTCGATGGCGATCGGCTCTAATGCGGTAATCACGAGTTTTCCAGGGCGCGGTAGCCAATGGTCGGCCGACAGCATCGCCCGCGAGCCGTCTATCACAATCGGCACCACGTCCAGCTGACCCTCTACGGCAGCTTTGAACGCCCCGGGGCGAAAGGCCGCTAGGCCTGGTTTGGTCTCGAACGTGCCCTCAGGAAAAATCGCCACGGACTCCCCGCGTTTGGCTAAGTCAATGATGCGTTTTGCATCGCGACCGCCTCGAAAATGATTGCGTCGCTCCACAAACTGCGAGCCAATCCGGCGTAATAAAAAGTGCATAAGCGGCACCTGTGTGACTTCCCGCTTGATCACAAACCCAAATCGGGCAGGCAGCACGGCTTTAAGAATGATGCCATCGAGATAGCTCGCGTGATTCGCAACGACAACGGCAGGCTGCGTGTCCAGGAAATGGCGATTGCGCACATCCAGTCGAACCAACGTCACGGCAAACCACACGCGAGCCAGCGCCCGGACCATCCGGCGACGTGCCGTCAGGCTGAGTGGCAGCAGCAACAAAAGCACTGCAACAAAAGCCACAAGCGCCAAGCAGGTCACAGAATAGATTCCGTAAAGCCATATGATGGGTAAATACCGTTTTTTGTGGTCCAAAATGACCGCTCCGGGGCGCGTAAACGCCTAATTTTCCTAAAAAGTGTGACGTGGTTCAACTTATGTCATGCACGGGTAAATTTGAGAACTGTATCACTGTAGTTTTCCGGGCCTGATCGCATACTGACGGCAGGAGTGAAAAGAAAAACCGGCGCATTGTGAGGATTAATGCGCACGAAAATGGTGGCAACCTGTGGTCTTTTGGACGCGGCTGCTGACCAGGCGTTTTGTCCGAAAATTGATGTTCGGCCAAATAGTATTCAGAGGTAATTTACGTGAGCGCGGTAATGTCAGAACGAGATTTTGAAGATCAGGGACCCTCGAACCAGGACGACGATAAAAACATCATCGATGTCTTTCTCGACGCCATTTGGATGGAGCGCGGATTGTCCAAGAATACGCTAGCCGCGTATCGAGCCGACCTAGTCGCTCTTTCGCGCTGGTTAGAGGCCCGCAACATCGATATGGTCAAAGCGACGCGCGAAAACCTCGTAGAATTTATTGCGGCGCGCGTTGAGAAAGGCGCTCGCCCACGATCGACGGCTCGGCAACTGTCGAGTTTCCGGCGTTTCTATCGGTATCTTGTGCGTGAAAACCAAGTGCAGGATGATCCGACCGCGAATATCCAAATGCCGAAGATCGGCCGCACGCTACCGAAGACGTTGTCTGAAGGCAAAGTCGAAGATTTGCTCAGTGCGCCGGAAATCAGTGATCCGCTGGGCTTTCGGGATCGCACCATGCTCGAGGTGCTCTACGCCACTGGATTGCGTGTCTCCGAACTGATCAACCTGAAGCTCAGCCAGGTAAACTTGAACCAAGGCGTGGTACGCATTGTTGGCAAAGGCGACCGTGAGCGTCTGATTCCATTGGGTGAAGAGTCGATGGAGTGGATTGCTAAATTTGTCCAGGGCGCCCGTCTTGAGATTTTGCTCGAGCGTCAAACCGACTATTTATTCCCAACACGACGCGGCGACCGTATGACGCGTCAGGCGTTTTGGCACATTATTAAGCGTTACGCGCGTAAAGCCTCCATTGGCAAAGAGCTGTCTCCACACTCGTTGCGCCACGCCTTCGCGACCCATCTGCTCAATAACGGTGCCGACCTTCGCGTCGTGCAGATGTTGCTGGGCCATAGCGATTTGTCCACCACCCAGATTTATACCCATGTTGCGCAGGAGCGTCTCAAGGATTTTCACTCAAAGCACCATCCACGCGGCTAGCGAGCGGCGAGGGAACCGATCGATTTTGTTAGGAAAGCCGCGCGAATGCGCGGCTTTTTTGCACGTGTTTTATAACCTCAGCCCGTTATTTTGCTAGACTCCGCGTCAGCTGCCCGCTGGAACCGGCGCGTCATCGCGCTGTCCGAGATGGGGCTCACGTTACCGAGTTTTCAGGGAATACCGATTATGTTTAAAAGAATGACTCTCACCGCGGCGCTTGCCGGCGCGGTTTTCCTGGGCGCCTGCGAGGCCGCCACTGACACGCCAGCCAAAGCGGCTGCAAGCGAATCGGCCGCCCCCGATGCGCCCGTTGCCATCAACGCGGACCTCGATCTCGACGAGGTGCGACGCAAATTTCCGGCGATCAATCCGGCTGATATTAAAGAAAGCCCGGTTCAAGGCTGGTTCGAAATCGATAGCGGCGGCCAGGTGCTGTACATATCTGGAGACGGACGTTACGCCATGCGTGGGGATCTGATTGATCTCGACACGCGCGTCAACCTCACCGATTTGCGCCGTAACACGTCGCGACAACAGCTCATGGCGAGCATCGGTGAAGACGACATGATCGTCTACACGCCCGACGGCGACGTGACGCACTCCGTTACCATTTTCACGGATGTGGATTGCGGCTACTGCCGCAAGCTTCACCAAGAAATGGAGGATTATCACAGCGAAGGGATTGAGGTGCGTTATCTGTTTTACCCGCGTTCTGGGCCCAATACCGCATCCTGGGAAAAGGCCACCAATGTGTGGTGCTCAGACGATCGAAACTCCGCGCTTACGCAAGCCAAAGCCGGGCAGCGGCTCGCTGCCCAACAGTGCGATGCGGGGCTTATCAATGATCACTTTGAGGCCGGTCGTAAAGTTGGCCTGCGCGGCACGCCAGCGATTGTTACCGAGAACGGCGAACTGATTTCTGGGTATATGCCGGCTAAGGCGTTGCGCACTCGGATCGAACAAGGTGCGCTTGCGCGCTAGATAAGCCGACTTTGGCGTTCGCCAATGTCAACAAAAGGCCGACGCTTGTCGGCCTTTTTTTATGCGCATGCCGCCTAAGCACCTCGGGATTCGCTAACGAGAAGATTCAGCCGGTGTCTCGGCAAACCGATTTTAACGCAGCGACGTTCGTCGCGCGCCATTAACGCTCATTCACCTTCGTCGAGGTGTTCGAGCTTGTCCGGCTGTCCGTCCCATTCTGCCGCGTCGGGCAGTGGCGCTTGTTGCTCGGTAATAACGGGCCATTTCTGGCTTAATCGTTCATTTATTTCACGAAAATGCTCTTGCCCGTCCGGCAGTTCGTCGTCCGAGTAAATCGCCTCTGCCGGGCATTCCGGTTCGCACAGTGTGCAGTCGATGCACTCATCGGGATCTATGACCAAAAAATTTGGCCCCTCGTGGAAGCAGTCGACCGGACACACTTCGACGCAGTCGGTGTACTTACACTTGATGCAGTTTTCGGTGACAACAAAGGTCATAGAGTTCTCGTGTCGCTGTCGGGCGTTAGGCCTGTTTGGGCCTGCGCCAATGGATATCGGTTTCGTGGATATTCTCAACGCCAGCGGCCCGATCTTCAAGATAGGCGCGCAGGGCATAGGTGACGCTCGGGAAGGCCATGTCGTCCCAAGGAATGTCGGCTTCATCAACCAGGCGGGTGTCGAGCGATTCCTGGCCCACGCCGTACTCGTTCTGTTCGAGCCGTCCGCGGTAGAAAAGATGGACCTGTTTGGCGTGAACGACATTGACGACCGCCAGCAGCGACGTGGTGGTCACGCGCGCCAGAGCCTCCTCCCAGGTCTCTCGTGCGGCCCCCTGTGCCACCGATTCGCCATTTTCCATAAAACCGGCGGGCACGGTCCAAAAGCCGTGACGAGGCTCGATTGCGCGGCGACAGAGCAGAATTTGCCCTTCCCATTCGGCCACGCACCCGGTCACAATGAGTGGGTTTTGGTAGTGAACAAAGTGACAGGACGGGCACACATAGCGCTCGCGGTTGTCGCCGTCGGGTATCTTGAGCTCGACCTCGGCGCCGCATTGACTGCAGAATTTCATGGCATGCTCGCTGTGTCGACGGCTGGGCTGGGTCCCATTGGAGTCATGCGATCATGGTGCCGAGGGAGAGAATCGAACTCTCACTCCGTTTCCGGAACTGGATTTTGAATCCAGCGCGTCTACCAGTTCCGCCACCCCGGCGCCTGATCGCTTGAGGGTGCAAGTATAGGGCACGAGCGCCAGCCTTCAAGAATTTTTTTCAGGTTTTTTGCGACCTTTTGCGTCAACAGTGAGTCCTTATTTGTGACATGAGTGGATTCTTTGCCAATAACATTGAGGAGGCCGTATTGAGCGGCTGCCGCCGCGGCGACAACGCGGCTCATGCGCAGCTGTTTGAGGCCTTTTCGCGCCCGGTCTTCACATTGGCGCTGCGGCTCACTGGCTCTCGTGCCGTGGCCGATGAAGTGGTGCAGGACACCTTCATTGAGGTCATCACCAAAATTCAGCAGTTTCGAGGCGATGCGCCGATCGGCGCCTGGGTGCGCCGCATTGCCGTGAACAAGGCGTTGGCCCAGCTGCGCTCGCCCTGGCACAAGCGCGGGGAGCCACTTATGCCCGATTTTGAAACCTGCGACATCGATCAGAGCGTCCCGCACGACCTAGAAATTTGCCTTAAGCGCTTGGGGGCTACGGCGCGCAGCGTGCTCTGGCTTCACGATGTTGAGGGGTATACCCACAAAGAGATTGCGGCGTTCATGGATAAAACCGTGAGCTTTTCGAAATCTCAGCTGTCGCGCGCGCACCAGCGCCTTAACGCCTGGGCGACGAGCGAACTGCACGAACCAGGGAAGAAAACGACGCCACGGAGCGCGACCGTTACACCATTGACCGGTAAAGCACCGGCGGCGAGTTAGTACTATGCATGCGACGACACAACAACTTCTTGATCTGCGCGACGGTGCGCCGATCGACAGCGAACTGGTGCGGCACATCGAACTGTGTGCCCAATGCAGTGCTGAATTGAAACTCATCACGGATCGCAAGGCGGCGCTGCAAGCACTGCCGTTGCAGGCGCCTTCCGCCAAGGTCTTCGCCCAATTGTCGGAGCAACTGGCGTATCAACAGCAGGCGCCACGACGCAATCAACCTCTGCACTGGGCGGTGGCGGCCGCCGTGGTGGCCGCCATCGCGCTGTGGCTGGTGCCGACCGCGCCGACGGTTGACGATTTAGAGCACGGACTCAACCCGGTGGCTGTGCACGCTGAGCCAAGCGCGCCGGCTGTTGTCGCACAACCGCACCGACAAGAACGTCGTGCGTTGATTCAGCGATCTAACGCGTTGGAGGCCGTCGCCCAACAGCTTGCGGAACTCAGCGTGGCGGAGCCATCGTTGAGCACCAACGACGCGCTCTCGGCACTGGAAGCGCAGCTTGCGTTGGTGGACTACAACTTAAATGCCGCGCAGATCGATCGCTATGCGCCGGAAGAATTTAACGCGTTATTGTCGCGACGCGTCAGCACTTTGGAGAATCTCGTGGGCGTGCAACGCGCAGAACTGGCGCGACAGGGATACCACGGGTTTCAGGTTATGACAGCCTCAAACATTGAAGAGGAACAGGTATGGTAAATGGCACACAGTTTTCCCTTTTCACTCGCGCCGTAAGCGCGTTTGTCGTGTTGTTTGTCACCGCATCGGTGACCGCTCAGAGCGACAACGAACAAGCGCTTCGCGAGCAAATGAAAGAAGCGCAACAGCAACTTGATGAAGCCGCACAGCGTGTCGCGAAATTGAGTCGTCAAATGTCGGGCGGCGAAGTTGCGCGTGTTGTGAAACGCATGCGCGTTGGCGAGCGACGCGCGATGCTGGGCGTGCAGATTCAACAAGCCGAGGAAGGCGAGGGTGTGCGCATTGGTACCGTGACAACAAACGGACCCGCGGCCGTCGCAGGCCTCGAAGCTAACGATCTAGTGACCCGATTTAATGACGTTGATTTGCGCGGTAAAGATGGTTCCGATGCGATCCACAACTTACTCCAAGCGCTGAAGCAGATGGAACCGGGCGATGTGGCCAACTTGAAAATCATTCGTGACGGCCGTCCACTGACCGTTGCGATTACCACGGGCAGTGTCGAGGAGGTTATGCCGACCTTCGGTGACTTTGCTGTCGCGGCCGGAAAGTGGGAAGGGATGGATGAGATGATGGCCAAATTAGCGGACAAACTGTCTGGATTTGAAGCCAACATTGATTTTGATGGCGATGTGATGCATTTCGAATTTGACGACAGCCAGATCGAAGAACTGAAGCTTCTGCCCAAACGCCTTGAAGAAGCCATGGGTGGTTGGGCGAACGGCGGTCCGGTTATCGCGATGATGGGCGGACCGGGTGGACTTGGCCATGGATTTCGTTTTGCGCCTGTCACACCGTCGCTCGGTAGCTATTTCGGGGTTGATCGAGGCGTGTTGCTAACGGCGGTGCCCGACGACGAGGCGCTCGGTTTTCAAGAGGGTGATGTGTTGCTCAGTGTCAACGGCGAGGCGGTGAATTCGCGCGGCGACGTGCATGCGCTGTTTGCGTCGGCTGATGAGGGTGACCGTTTGGCTGTGGAAATTGTCCGTCAACGTGAATCGATTACGCTCGATGTGGCGGTGCCTGAGAACGCCTGGGGGCGAGGCTGGCGCTGTCTAAGCGAGGAGGGTGACGACAGTCAGGGCAAACGCTGCGTGTCCCGCGATGGCGATGCGTTCTCGTTTAAGTTCGATTCTGATAATTAGTACGACTCCAATCGTCGGCTAAACCCACAAGGCGCACGGCCACCGTGCGCCTTTTTTCGGTGTACTATCGCCGCCCATGAAGCGCACCGATTTTTCTTTTCATCTACCCCCTGAGCTCATCGCCCGGCGACCGACGCCCGAGCGACGCGATAGCCGCTTACTCTTGCTGAGGAGTGACGGTCCACCGCGTGATCAGCAATTTTGTCACCTACCGTTATTGCTCACTCCGGGCGATCTACTGGTGTTTAACGACTCGCGCGTCATTCCGGCGCGAGTGTTTGGTCGAAAGGACAGCGGCGGGCGCATCGAAGTGCTGTTGGAACGCATTGAAGCGCAACGGGTATTGGTTAAAATCAAGGCCAGTAAAGCGCCCCGAGCGGGCAGCACCCTCTGGCTCGATGCCGGCGACCAGGCGCAGTTTGTCACAGTGATCGGTCGCGAAGCCGACTTGTTCGTGCTGAATTTCCCAGTCGATGCGCTCGGCTTCTTTCTCGAGCACGGGGAGATGCCGCTGCCTCCGTATATTGAGCGCCGAGCGGACGATGCCGACACCTCACGCTATCAAACGGTGTACGCCGAATCCCTGGGTTCAGTGGCCGCACCGACCGCCGGACTGCATTTTGATAACGCCATGCTCGAGGAGTTAGACAGCGCGGGTATCCAGCGGGCGCACGTCACACTTCATGTCGGCAGCGGCACCTATCAGCCGGTGCGCGCCGAACGACTCGACGAGCACGTCATGCACTCGGAGTATGTCGAGGTAGGCCAGGAATTGGTCGATCAAGTGCGCGCGACCAAAGCCGCCGGGCATCGGGTCGTGTGTGTGGGCACGACCAGTCTGCGCAGTTTGGAAGCCGCATCGCAGTCGGGCGAGCTACAGGCCTATCGCGGTATGACCGATATCTTTATCTATCCGGGCTACGCGTTTCGCACCGTTGATCGGTTGCTGACGAATTTTCATTTGCCCGAGTCGAGCCTCATTATGCTGGTGAGTGCGTTGGCCGGTCGGTCACGCATTTTAGAGGCGTACGCGCACGCGGTGACGGCGCGCTATCGATTTTTTAGTTACGGCGACTGTATGCTGATCGATCGCCGCCCCTTCGGTTCGCGCTGAGTGGGCACGCAGTCCACAGACCCGATCGATCTTTGAAACGCAGTGAGGCCACGGCATGAAATTTGAGGTGTTACAAAGAAGCGGCCGAGCCCGACGAGGTCGACTGACGTTCGCGCGGGGTGAGATTGACACCCCGGCATTCATGCCGGTTGGCACCTACGGCACCGTCAAAGCGATGACCGCCGAGGAGCTGGAGGAATTGGGCGCGCAAATAGTGTTAGGCAACACGTTTCACCTGATGCTCAGGCCCGGCACCGAGGTCGTGCAGGCGCATGGTGGCCTGCATGGGTTCATGCACTGGGAGCGCCCAATCTTGACCGATTCAGGCGGGTTTCAAGTGTGGAGTCTCGCCGAAATGCGCAAGATCAGCGAAGAGGGCGTCACGTTTCGGTCACCGGTCAATGGCGATAAGGTCGAGCTGACGCCGGAAAAATCGATCGCCGTGCAGCACGCACTGGGTGCCGACATCATCATGCAGTTTGATGAGTGCACGCCGTACCCGGCGACGCGCGACGAAGCGGCGACATCGATGACGCTATCGCGTCGATGGGGGAAGCGGTGCCGCGATTTTCACGGCGATCATCCCAGTAGCCTGTTTGGCATTGTGCAGGGCGGCATGTACCCCGATCTGCGGAACGAGTCTCTGGAAGGATTGGTTGAGATCGGCTTTGACGGCTATGCCCTGGGTGGACTGTCTGTGGGGGAAACCGAGGAAGAACGCTTGTTGGTACTCGACAGCACGGCGCACGCCCTGCCGGACAATAAACCCCGCTATTTGATGGGCGTCGGCACGCCCAAAGACCTTGTACAGGCGGTCGCGCGCGGAGTGGATATGTTCGATTGCGTGATGCCCACGCGCAACGCCCGCAATGGCTATCTGTTCACGTCCGAGGGTGTGATCAAAATTCGCAACAGCCGTCACCAGCATGACACCGGGCCCATCGACCCGGCGTGTGACTGCTACACGTGTCGCCATTACAGTCGCGCCTACCTGAGGCATCTGGACCGTTGCGGCGAGATTCTCGGGCCGCGGCTCGCCACGATTCACAATCTGCACTTCTATCAAACGCTCATGCGCCGCATGCGCGAAGCGCTGGACGCCGGCCAATTTGAGGAATTTGCCGCCGATTACTTGAAATCACCCGTGTGTAGCCCAAACTCTGTGGCATAATGCGGCGCTTATTTTTGCCGCCTGGCGCGCTGCCGGGCCGGCTGCGACCCTCACTCAAAGGAAGTTCGCCATGCTGGGAAGTCTCTCCGTTTCCGACCTCGGTGCCCTAGGCGCTGATTTTTTCATCCGCACCGCCTCGGCTCAGGCCACCGGCGCCCCGCAGGGACCGGGTTTGGGCGGCTTTATCTTGCCGCTGGTCTTCATTCTGGCGCTGTACTTTCTGCTGATCCGTCCCCAGGCGCGACGCGCCAAAGAGCACACCGCCATGGTCAAGGGACTGGGCAAGGGTGACGAAGTGGTATCAGCCGGAGGCGTGTTGGGGCGGATCACCGACTTGGACGAACAGTTTGTCACGCTAAAAGTTGCGAGCAACACGGAAATTAAAATTCAGCGACATCAAATCGGCGCGGTTCTGCCCAAGGGCACCGTCAAGTTTTAAACGCGACGCCTCGCGCCCATTTACCCTCACAAGGCCTAATTCGAATGAATCGTTATCCCTCCTGGCTCAATATCCTGGTTCTGTGCGTGGTGCTCGGCGCGGTGTTTCTGGCGTTACCCAGTTTTTATGGCGAATCACGCGCGGTTCAGATTACCCGCGATTCCGATCTGCCGCTGCCTAGCGATTTGAATACCGCTATCGAGCAGCAGCTCAGCAATGCGGGTGAGTCGGTGCCTCAGGTTTTTACGCACGATGACCGACTTTACATCGTCGTGAATGACGACGATCAGCAGGACCGCATTAAGACTTTGATGACCGACCGCTTTGGCGGCAAAGACAGCGGCTACAAGGTCGCCACCAACTTCGCACCGCTCATGCCCAAATGGCTACGCGACACCGGCGGTCAATCGGTGCGCTTGGGTCTGGATTTGCGGGGCGGTGTGCATCTTTTGTTTGAAGTCGATATGCCACGCGCCATTGCGCAGTACCTCGATCAGATGGCCTCAGCCATCAAGGTGCAAATGCGCGATGCCAAAGTTCCCGGTGTCCGAGTGCAATCGGAAAACGACGGGATTACCGTGACCACCCGTGATGCTGAACGATGCGCCGATGCGCGTCAGGTTGTCGACGATCTCGAGGAAGGGTTTTTGGTGGCGGAACGAAACTCGACCGCCGCGGGAGGCTGCCCGATTCTCCGACTCACCATGAGCGAAACGCAGATCGCCGATCGCCAAAGCTTCGCGATTGAACAAAACACCACGACCCTGCGCAGTCGCCTCGATCAACTCGGCGTGGCGGAACCGCTCGTGCAGCAGCAGGGCGCGAACCGCATTCTCGTACAGTTGCCGGGCGTTGGCGACCCGGCGGAAGTCATCGATACGTTGAGCGCGGTGGCATCCCTTGAATTTCGTGGCGCCTGTGAAACCGGCAGTCCCGCTGAAGCCGCTCGCAGCGGACGAGCGCCGGTAGGCTGCATGCTGGTGCAAGACACCAAAGACGACATTCCTTCACCTGCCGTGCTCGATCGTGATGTGATCGCGACGGGGGCCGAACTGGTTGACGCGCGCTTCTCGTATGACGCCGTTGACGGACCGATTGTGAACGTGAAGCTGGACGGCAGTGCGTCAAAACGCATGTTTGAACACACGAAGGCGAACCTCAATAAACCCATGGCGGTGGTGTTTATCGAGACCACGGCACGCAGTGTGGAAGGTCAGGAGAAGCCGATTCTCGACACCACCAAGGAAGTGATCAACTTCGCCACGATTCGGGGTGTGTTCAGCGATAGTTTCCGAATCTCCGGTTTCACGCCAAATGAGGCGCAGGAGCTTGCCGTGCTGCTGCGCGCCGGCGCCTTGGCGGCGCCGATCTATGTGGTCGAACAGCGTACGGTTGGTCCAACCCTCGGTAAAGACAACATTGAAAAGGGCAAGTATGCCGTGATCATCGGGTTTCTGCTGGTGGTGGTTTTCATGCTCTTTTACTACCGGGTGTTTGGCATCTTTGCCAACTTGGCGCTGCTGGTGAACCTGGTCATTATGATGGCGTTGCTGTCATTACTTCAGGCGTCGCTCACTTTGCCAGGGATTGCGGGAATTGTGCTGACGGTGGGTATGGCGGTAGACGCTAACGTGCTTATCTTCGAGCGTATACGTGAGGAGCTCAGATCGGGCTCTACGCCACAAAATGCGATCCATTCGGGTTACGACAAAGCATTCTCATCGATTGCCGATGCCAACATTACGACGCTCATTGCAGCGCTGGTGCTCTATCTGTTTGGCACCGGCCCAATTCAGGGCTTTGCCACCACGCTGGCCATCGGTATTTTGAGTTCGATGTTCACGGCGATCATCGGCACTCGCGCGCTGGTCAACTGGCTATACGGCGGTGACAAGCAAGTCGATAAGCTGTCGATCTAGTACCTCGGATTCTGTTCAAAGGCACCACCATGCAACTGATTACTAAAACTACCAACATCGATTTCGTCGGTCATCGACGCCCGGCCATGATTCTGTCGCTGGTGCTCATCGTGGTCTCGATTGGCTCATTGTTTGTGCAAAAACTGAATCTCGGTGTCGACTTCACCGGTGGTGTGCTAATGCAAGCGCAGTATCCCAACGGTGCGGATCTGCCGTCGATTCGCTCGGCGCTTGAAAATGCAGGCATTGATGACGCGACTGTCCAGTTGTTTGGTTCACCCCGCGACGTGCTCGTGCGTCTGCCGGTGTCCGAGGACACCGTACCTGACTCGCAGGATGTTGAAGAAGGCCAAAAAACAACCATGGGTGAAACCGTCTTTGACGTGCTCAAAGCCGCCGACGGCTCGGTCAAACGAGGCCGGGTTGAGGTAGTGGGGGCGCAGGTGGGTAAAGAGCTCAGTGAAGCGGGCATGTTGGCGCTGATGATCGCGCTGATGTTGATTTTTATCTATGTCGCGATTCGCTTTGTTTGGAAGTTCGGTGCCGGCGCCGTAGCGGCGCTAGTGCACGATGTCATTTTAGTGGTGGGCTTTTTCTCGCTATTTCAACTTGATTTCGACTTGTCGGTGGTGGCCGCGGTGCTCGCGGTGATCGGTTACTCGCTCAACGATACGATCGTGGTGTTCGACCGCATTCGCGAGAACTTTCTGGACTTACGCAACGTTGAGCCCGAAGAAATCGTGAACCGCTCCATTAATCAGATGCTCGCGCGTACCATCATAACCGGCGTCACCACACTGCTGGTGCTGCTGGCGCTGTATTTTGTGGGCGGTGAAGCGCTTCAGCCGTTCTCGCTGGCGCTCATTATCGGCATCGTTGTTGGTACATACTCGTCGATCTATGTGGCCAGTTCCACCGCATTGGGCCTCGATGTCACCGTGGAAGATTTGTTGCCGCCGGTGGTGGAAGACGAGCAAGACGCCCTGCCGTAACGGCGGACTCCTGCCCGCCTAGCCGGAATCGACCGGCATTCAGCTCAGTTGATGCGACTGAACGCCGCGCTGCGGTTCGCTGAACGATCGGCGATGTGTGATGTTGACGATCCTTGCCTGCCGAGGTCTATCGGCGCTCGAGCTCGACGATAAGCGGGTTGGGTTCGAGGTCATAGGACACGCCGGTTTGGGGGCCAACCGGTACATTGAATATCCCGCCGACCGACACCGATGCGGTGGCTGGGCGTCCACCGGTTTGCGATTTTACGGAACGAATGGTGGTCGTGTAAGGGCGGTAGCCGTCTTTGGTAAGGGTGACGCGAAATTCGCTCGAACGCGGTAAATCAAAGTGGCACGGTGTTAGGCACGATTCGCCGGTGGAGAGCTTAGCCAGTGCGGTTTCGGGCTCGCTTTGGATATGAAAGCGTTCGTTTTCGTTGCGGTTGGAGGACGCGCAGCTGGCCACTAATGGCAACAGTGCACACAGAACGCACACGGATGATCGACGCATAACAAACGCCTCAGTAAACGACTCACTAAGATGGACTCAAAACAACGTAATTAGTTCGGGCACTGGACCGCGGGCGTGAGTCGATCAGTTTTATTTGCGGTGAGGGGCCAACGTTTTGAGCAGGTCTCGCAACACACGGGCAGAACCTGCCGCCACATTACCAGTGGTTAAGTGCGTTTCTTGGCCGTCCAGATCGCTGACCAAACCACCGGCTTCGCGCACGATGAGTTCGCCGGCCGCAATGTCCCAGATTTTCAGTCCGCGTTCCCAAAAACCATCGAAGCGCCCAGCGGCGACATACGCCATATCCAAAGCCGCTGAGCCGGCCCGTCGGATGCCGGCTACCTTGAGGCTTACGTCGCGTAACATGCCCAGGTAATTGTCGAGTTCGACTGGGTCGCCGCGGTAGGGAAAGCCTGTGCCGATCAGTGTCCCCTCGAGTCCCTGCGGCGCGGTGACACGAATCTTGCGGTCGTCGAGTGTCGCGCCGTTGCCGCGACTCGCGGTGAACAGCTCCTGGCGAAGTGGGTCGTAAATGACGCCAGCCTCCATCTTGCCGTGGTGACGCGCGGCAATCGACACGGCAAACGCCGGGAAGCCGTGAATAAAGTTGGTTGTGCCATCGATCGGGTCGATAATCCACTCGACTTCGCCGTCCTGTCCGGTTGTCGTACCGGATTCCTCGCCTAAGAAGTTATGGTGAGGGTAGGATTTTTTAATGACTTCGATGATGCGCGCCTCGACAAACTTGTCGACTTCGGTGACGTAATCGTTACGACCCTTGCTTTGCACAGTGAGGTTGTGCAGTCGGTTCATGCTGCGAATAATCGCGTCGCCACCCGCGCGGGCGGCCTGTACGGCGACGTTAACCAAAGGAGTCATAGCGGTGCCTTCATCGTGTGGTGCGCGATCAGCGCAAAAGGATCGTTGGCAGACAGTCTGCACATGGCGATCGGCGGCGGATGGCGCGTAGAATAGCAAAGAATGTTTTGCAGTGTGATGGCAATGAGTGAAATGTCCGAATTCAGTAATCCCAGGCGCCAGGCTGCCACCGAACACGACGATTCGTCTGTGACGGCACTGTCCGAGCGACCCATTCGCATCGTGCTGGTGGGAACGTCGCATCCGGGCAACATCGGCGCGGTGGCACGCGCGATGAAAACCATGCGTCTGAGTGCGTTACGACTCGTAACGCCAAAGGTGTTTCCGCACGCGGACGCCACCGCGATGGCCTCGGGCGCCGATGACCTGTTGGCACGGGCCGAGGTGTTTGATCGGCTCTCTGATGCCATTGCCGATTGCGGCCTGGTGTTGGGTGCGAGCGCTCGTCTGCGTTCGCTACGATGGCCGCAAATGGAGCCACCGGAGGCCGCGCAGCGTGCGCTCGAGGAATCCGCGCAGCATCCCGTCGCGTTCGTATTCGGTCGGGAGCGCACCGGACTAACTAATGATGAGCTGGCGCTTTGCCACGGGTTGGTGCACATTCCGGCCAATCCGGAGTACAGCTCGCTTAATCTGGCGATGTCGGTACAGGTGATGAGCTATGAGCTGCTTATGACCAGTCGAGCCGCACTGCCGCTCCGCGAAAATGCGACGCGCGAGGTCGCCACTGCCGAGGAAATGGACTATTTTTATAGTCACCTGGAGCAGGTCATGATCGACTCAGGGTTTCTTGATCCGGCCGCACCGAAACACCTCATGAAGCGCCTGAGGCGGTTGTATGGTCGGGCGCGGCCCGATCGTCAGGAGCTCAATATTCTGCGCGGCATTTTGTCGGCGGTGGAGAAGCAACGTAACAACACGTGATGCAACGATGAACGACAAACCCATCTATCTGGACTTTGCCGCGACGACCCCGGTTGATAAACGAGTCGCGGCGCGCATGGCGGCATGTTTGACCGACGAGGGCGTGTTTGCCAATCCCGCGTCGACCTCGCATACGTATGGCCAGCAGGCCCGCCAAGCGGTGAATAACGCGCGAGCGCAGGTGGCGTCGTTGATCGGTGCCCAGCCGGAGCACATTGTATTTACCTCGGGCGCAACCGAGGCGGACAATCTGGCCATCAAGGGTGTGGCCCGAGCGAGCGCAGCATCCGGACGGCGCCATATTGTGACGGCCAAAACCGAACACAAAGCGGTGCTCGATACCTGTCGACAGCTTGAAGCCGAAGGGTGTCAGGTCACCTACCTGGTGCCAGCAGAACACGGCCGCGTAACTGCCGCACAAGTCCAGAGCGCCTTGCGGGACGAGACGTGCCTTGTGTCGATCATGCACGTCAACAATGAGATCGGCGTAATCAATCCGATCGATGAGATCGGCCATGTGTGCGCAGAGGCAGGCGTGCCGTTCCATGTGGACGCGGCACAAAGCGCGGGCAAAGTCGCGATTGATCTGTCGACGATAAACGTCAATCTGCTGTCACTTGCGGCGCACAAAGTGTATGGACCCAAAGGGATCGGTGCGCTTTATGTCAAACCCGTACCCCGTCTTCGCATTGAGCCCATTCTTCATGGTGGCGGTCACGAGCTGGGATTGCGGTCAGGCACGTTGGCCACACATCAGATTGTGGGTATGGGCGAAGCGTTCGCCCTCGCCGAACGCGAGCTCGAAGCCGAACACGCGCGGCTCGCGCAGTTGCGCGCGCGCCTACTCGATGGACTACTCGCGCTTGACGCTGTGCAGCTAAATGGGGGTGAGCCCTCAGTGCCGGGTATTGTGAACGTGAGTTTTGCCCAAATAGAAGGAGAGAGCCTGATGTATGCTCTGCGGCCACTGGCCGTGGCGAGCAGCGCCGCCTGTGGGTCGGCGTCGTCTGAATCGTCGTATGTGCTGCGCGCTTTGGGGCATTCGGACCAGCTCGCACAAAGCTCGGTGCGCTTCAGTCTCGGGCGCTCGACCACCCCGGCGCACATCGATCGGGCGATTGAGGTGGTGACTCGGGCCGTGACACGATTGCGCGCACTCAGTCCGGCAGCCGATGGATCGCGCGCCAAGTCCGCCATCAAAGAGGATGAGTCGCAGTCGGTTGGCCGGTGAACACACGGCCAGAACCAACCCGACTATTTTGAGTCTTATGTACAACGAGCAAGTTATTGAGCACTTTGAAGCGCCGCGAAATGTGGCGACGCCAGCGGATCTGGCCGGCTCCTCGCCGACTTTGGTGAGCGGAGAGGGCGGCAATGAGCACAGCGGTGTGTGGATCGGTTTTTGGCTCGATGTTGAGGGCATGACGATCAGGCAGGCACGGTTTCGTGCCTATGGCTGCCCGCATACGCTGGCCATGGCCTCGTGGCTCACCGAACGACTGGTTGGGGAACCGCTCACAAGCGGCTACACTCTGCCTAAGGACGAAATTGTGGCGGCGCTGGCGCTGCCCGCGGAAAAATTGCGCAGTGTGCTGGTTGCCGAAGACGCACTCAGAGACTGTGCCACACAGATACACGAAGGACAGGACGAATATGGCGATTGAACTCACCGACGCGGCGGCCACCCAGGTCGGCGGCTTTCTGAAGGAGCGAGCAGTGCAAGGGCTTAGGCTCAGCGTTAAGCCCACCGGTTGTGCCGGGTACGAATACATCGTTGGCTACGCTGAATCGATCGAAGATGGCGATCAAGTATTTGAAACTAAAGGAATATCTGTCGTTGTCGATGAAAAGAGCCTGCCGCTCATCGACGGTACCATCGTCGATTTCGTCGAATCGGGCATCAGTAAGGTCTTTAAATTCACCAATCCAAACGCCACCGGAGAATGTGGCTGTGGCGAGAGTTTTAACATTTAGCCATCGTCGGCGCGTCGGGGCGTCAGATCCCGTCCTGCTTGTGACATAAAAAAGACGGGATTGCCCTCCCCGGGCGCTCGGAGTAATATTCGTCGGTTCAATAAGTTACCTATCACTAACCCCTCGCGGTCGCGGTGAGCGAGCGCGTATTGCCAACACATTTTGGCCAACCTATTTGGAGAGTCCGCTACATGGCTATTGAAAGAACACTGTCCATCATCAAACCCGATGGCGTGGCAAAGAACATTATCGGTGATGTCTACACGCGCTTTGAAAGCGCCGGTCTTCGCATTGTTGCCGCGCGCATGTTGCACCTCACCCAGTCACAGGCGGAAGAGTTTTACGCGGTTCACAAAGAGCGCCCTTTCTACGGCGACCTTGTTGCGTTTATGACCTCGGGGCCTGTGATGGTTCAAGCGCTCGAAGGCGAAAACGCGATTGCCAAGAACCGTGAGCTGATGGGCGATACCAATCCGCAAAATGCAGCGCCCGGCACCATCCGCGCCGACTTTGCAACCAGCATTGATGAAAACGCGGTACATGGCTCCGATGCCCCCGAAACCGCCGCACAAGAAATCGAATTTTTCTTCGCGGCCGGTGTGTGTCCGCGCACACGCTAAGCGCATCGCGCAACGAACGGCAGCGTCATGGCAACCACTCACGACAAACGCAATTTGCTCGGCGACGATCTCGCGACGTTGTCCGAGCTATTGGTCGAGCTTGGCGGTAAGCCGTTTCATGCCCGCCAGTTGCTCAAGTGGATGCACGCGCGCGGCGTGAGTGACTTTGACGCCATGACCGACCTGTCCAAAAAAGTGCGTGAAAAACTCAACGCCCATTTCGTCGTCGAAGCGCCACGCGTTGTGCAGCGGTTTGACTCCAATGATGGGACCCGTAAATGGTTGCTCGAGGCCGGCGGCGGTCAGGCCATCGAAATGGTGTTTATTCCGGAGGGCAAACGCGGCACATTGTGTATCAGCAGTCAGGTCGGGTGTGCACTGGACTGCTCGTTTTGTTCCACCGGCGCACAGGGCTTTAACCGCAACCTGACGTCCAGCGAAATCGTCAGCCAGGTGTGGTTGGCCAATCACGAGCTCGGTGCCTATGCGTCTGGCATCGGCGAGCTGGCACTGCCTGATGATGACGGCGATGACGTGCCATCGCTTCATGGACATACAGCGGACCGTGTTACCAACGTTGTGTTCATGGGGATGGGTGAGCCACTGGCAAACTATCGGCAGGTTGTACCCGCACTCAACATTTTGATGAGCGATCACGCGTATATGTTGTCGCGCCGCCGCGTCACCGTCAGCACCTCGGGTCTTGTGCCGCAGTTGGCCAAACTGGGTGTGGACACCAATCCGGCGTTGGCCGTATCGCTGCATGCGCCAAACGATGCGTTGCGTGATGAGTTGGTGCCGATCAACCGCAAACATCCGATCGCTGATCTGCTCGATCAGTGTTGGACCTACGTTGAGCAAACCGGCGCACGCACGATCACGTTTGAATATACGCTGATCGATGGCGTGAACGATCAACCGTCTCACGCTTATGAACTTTCGCGCCTGCTGAAAGGTAAGCCCGCGAAGGTGAATCTCATTCCCTTTAACCCGTTTGACGGAAACGCGTTCAAACGATCCAAACCCAATGCTATCCGAGCGTTTAAGGATATTCTTCATCAAAAGAATATTCGCGCGATGGTGCGAAAAACCCGCGGTGATGACATTGATGCAGCCTGTGGACAACTGGCGGGACAAGTGTCTGATCGCACCAAGGTTCGCCTTGGCAATAAACAGTTTATGGTGGTGAGCGCATGATGAATTTGGCCCGGCGTGTGGGATGTATTGGCGTATTGGCGCTACTTGCAGCGTGTGTGCGTACCGATGTGATCGAGGAGCCAACGGCTTCGCCAGTGGAAGCGGCGCGTGCAAACTTTCAACTGGGCGTTGAGTATTTTAAGAAAAACAAGCTGCCGTTGGCATACGAGAAATTCAAACGTTCGGTGGAGCAAGACGGTTCCGTATCTCAAAGCCATGCGTTTCTGGCGCTGGTGGCTGAGCAGCTCGATCAAAAAGACGAGGCACGTAAGCACTATCGACTGGCTTTGCGAATCAACGATAAAGACCCGGTGGTGCAGAACATGTACGGGGCTTACCTGTGCCGTGAGGGACAGGCCGCCAAAGCCGAAGAGCATTTCTTGCTGGCGGCCAACAATCGGTTCTACGGCACGCCTGAAGCGGCGTTGACCAATGCCGGCGCCTGTGCACTGAAACAACAACGATATGATCAGGCGCTTGACTATTTGGACCAGGCGCTCAAACGCAACCCCAATTACGGCCTTGCGTTGTGGCAAATGGCCAATCTGCACTATGAGCAACAGCGCGATCTTCAGGCGCGAGCATTTCTCGAACGCCTGGGGCTGCCAGAGCAGCTGCCGCCCGAGGCGCTGTTGCTGGGTTACCAGATCGCTCGCCGCGCGAACAATGCGGCCCGCATGGACAGCTATCGAGCGGCGTTAACCGAACGCTTCCCGGATTCTACCGAGACCACTCAATTGCTGGAGATCGAACGCAATGGCGGATAATGACGACGCTGCGGCCGAGACACGACGGATAGACGATCCGTCACCGGGTGAACGGCTAAAAAAAGCCCGCACAAAACAAAAGCGTTCGCTCGACGACATCAGTAAGGAGCTGCACCTCGATCGTTGGATGCTCGAGGCGATCGAGCGCGATGACTACAACTCGCTCGGCGCCCCGGTGTTTGCGAAAGGCCACCTGCGGCAATACGCCAAAGTGCTTAACATTGAACCGGATGATTTGATGGTGGGCTATTACCAAGTGTGCGGTACTCGCGAACAACCGCCGCTTGTGGCGGACAGCATGCTTCACGCCCCGAGTCATCACGAACGAAGCTGGAATTGGGTGGTACCGGCCGTGATTGCCTTGGTGGCGATTGCCGTCGTTGCGGGTGGCATCTACTGGTACATGCAGCCGACGGAGGCGCCGGCGAGCGTGGGCGCCAGTAGTGAGGAATTAAACCTCGCCGCGTCCACAAGTCTGGTGCCCGCTATTGAGCCGGTGGCACAAGCCGCGCAGCCTGTGCTGGACGAAACGGTAGAGCCGGTCAATGCGCTGCTCATTCCGCCCGAGCAGGCACAACCCCGTGATGTACCGGACCCAGAGCGCCCCGTGATCGAAGATCAGAACATGACGGTCACGTTGCGTTTCACGGACGATTCATGGGTGGAAATCTACGACGGCAAGCGCCAAAAATTGCTGTACGGACTGGTGGAATCGGCGTCGGTAAAATATCTCAACGGACCGCCACCCATCAGCGTCTTTTTAGGGCGGCAGAGTGCGGTAAATGTGGAGGTCGACGGAGAGAACTTTCCGATCCCAGTAACGGCAACACGCGGCAACACGGCGCGCTTTCAAATCGATAAGCCCTAGATCATTATGATGGCGAGTCACACTGTTAAACGCCCCTGCACGCTTCATTACGCGCCAGGGAGATTCCGTCTTTTCATTGCGCCGTTGATTGAACTGCGATAATTGTCATACCCGCTAGCGCGGTCGCTGCAGCCAGGATTACACGTGAGCAAAGCCATCACCCCCATTAAAGGTATGCCCGACATCGTGCCCGAGCAGATGCCGTACTGGCATCTGGCCGAGAACGTCATACGACGCATTCTTGAGAGCTACGGCTATGATGAGTTGCGCACGCCCATGCTCGAGAAAACCGCACTTTTTCAACGCTCGATTGGTGACGAAACCGATATCGTATCGAAAGAGATGTTTACCTTCGAGAGTCGCGGTGGCGAGAGTCTTAGCCTTCGTCCAGAAGCCACTGCAAGCTGTGTAAGGGCTGGCATCACTCGCGGGTTGCTGCACAATCAGCGCCGTCGCGTGTATTACTACGGGCCGATGTTTCGCTACGAACAACCACAAGAAGGCCGCTATCGACAGTTCTATCAAATCGGCGCCGAGGCCTATGGTTTGGCCGGTCCTGATGTGGACGTGGAACTGCTGCTCATGCTGGCCCGTATTTGGCGCGGTTTGTCGCTCGATGGGCTCGCGCTCAAAATCAATTGCTTGGGTGCGAGCGAGGGCAGGGCGCAGTATATCGACACACTGCGTGCGTACTTTGACGGTCATCGAGAGGCGCTGGATGAGGACAGCGTGCGCCGACTCACGACTAATCCGCTGCGTATCTTGGACAGTAAAACCCCGTCAATGCAGACCCTGATTGATGAGGCGCCTCAGATGCAGGCGTTCTTGAGCGAGGACGAGCAGCGCTATTTCGAGGCGATTCTCGCGCGCCTTGACGATGCGGGTGTGCCATACACCGTCGAGCCACGGCTAGTGCGCGGCTTAGACTATTACACCGGCATGGTGTTTGAGTGGCAGACCGACCAGCTCGGCGCGCAGAATGCGGTCTGCGGCGGCGGCCGTTATGACCAGCTCGTCAAGCAGCTCGGCGGTCGGGATACGCCGGCGGTTGGGTGGGCGATGGGCATGGAGCGACTCATCGCCCTGTTGAGCCACAGCGATGCTACAATCCCCTCCCCCGACGCCAGGGTATACCTGGTGACAGTCGGCGAGCAGGCCGCTCGCGCCGGCGCGATGTTGCTCGAACGGCTGCGTGATGCGCTGCCCGACGTGCGCATGGTGGCGCACGGCGCTCAAGGCAGTTTTAAGAGCCAGCTGCGCGCGGCGGACAAAAGCGGTGCGGAACTGGCGCTGATACTTGGCGACGACGAAGTGGCGCGCCAGTCGCTTGCGATTAAGGCACTGCGACGGGACGCAGGGGCGCAGACCACCGTGGACTGGGACGAGATCGAGACGCAGGTGACTGCACTGCTCGAACACGCGCATTAATTTTCGGTGTGGTGCGCTTAGCGCGCCCACCCTCCAAACTGATAACGAAACTGGAAGATAGACGTGAACGATTACAACACAGACGAAGAAGAACTTGAGAAGCTGAAGAACTGGTGGAACGACAACAAGGTGTTTGTGGTCACAGGACTTGTTGCTGGTGGTGCCATTTTGTTTGGCTACAATTGGTACAAAGACATGACGCGCACGCGCGCAGAAACCGCATCGGCGGTGTTCAGCGAGCTTGAGACTGCGGTGGCTGGCAACGACCGCAACGTGGTGTTGTCCAAAGCAGCCGAACTCAAAAATGAGTTTTCAGCCACGCCGTATGATGCGCAAGCCGCCTTGTCATTGGCCAAGGTGCACGTCGACGCCGGTGATTTTGAGTCGGCCATTGCAGCGCTTAAAGATGCGGTCGACAGCGGTGGCCCTGAGCTGAGCCACATTGCGCGGCTGCGACTGGCGCGGGTGCAGCTTGCGGCTGGTGATACCGATGCGGCGCAAGCCACACTGAAGGTGCGCAATGAAGGCGAGTTCAGTCCGTTGTATCAAGAGGTTCGCGGTGATGTGTTTGTGGCCCTGGGCGACAATGAAGCGGCGATTGAGCAGTACAAATTAGCGCTCGCGCACGACATTCCGCTGGGCGACGTAAGCTTTTTGGAAATGAAGCTGCAAAACTTGGGTGCGTCTACGGACTGAGTGATGGGTGATGCGCGCGTCGCTGCATGGCCGCTGCATGAAACAACACGACTTCGCGTAAACGGACGCATCATGACAAAAGCAGCCTGATGCGTGGCACTAAATGGTGTCGCGTTGATTAACATGAGGTGAGGGTATGAAATCGGTTCGGTCGCTAATTTGGCTGGTCTTCGGCGTCGCATTGGCGGGCTGCCAGAACGCCAAGGACGTTAAGCTAGAGCCAGCGGAATTGGTGCCTCTCACCAGCTCGACCGTCATCACCAAAGAATGGTCGACTAAACTGGGCGGCAATCGCAAAGTCAATCGTCCGGGTCTTGCGCCGGCGGGCAATGGTGCTCGGGTGTTTGCGGCATCGAGCGATGGTGTGGTGTCGGCTTTTGATGCGGTGACGGGCAAAGTCATCTGGCGTACAAACTTGGGCAAAGAGCGCGGTATCTCCGGAGGACCTGGCGTCGGCGGCAACATGGTCGCGGTGGGCACGGCAGAAGGCGAAGTGATTACGTTATCGATCACCGACGGGTCCGAAATATGGACAGCCCGCGTGAGCAGCTCGGTGTTGTCAGCGCCAGCGGTGAGCACGCGCGCGGTCGCGGTGCGCACCATCGACGGCCAATTGACCGCTTTGGACGGTACGACGGGGCTCGAATTGTGGAATGTGGATCGTCGTGTGCAGGGGCTCACCTACTACGGACTGGCCGAGCCGGTGTTTGCCTCGGGTGCCGTCGTGAGTGGGTTTGATAATGGCAAGATCGCGGCGGTGGACGTTGAAAGCGGTCGGGTGATTTGGGAGCGCTCGGTCGCCGAGCGACGTGGGCGCAACGAGTTTGAGCGACTGGCGGATATCGACGGACGCATTACCATCAACGGCGAAGACGCTTTTACTGTTGGCTTTCAAGGTCGTGCAATGCTGGTGTCGCTGCCGACAGGTCAGCCCATTTGGGCACAGGACATGTCGAGCCGCTACCCGGTGGCCGTGGACTGGAACCAGGTGATCATCACCACCGACGAAGACTCGGTAGTGGCGCTCGATCGGCGCACCGGTGTGCAAAATTGGAAGCAGGATAGTTTGTTACGTCGCGAGGCCGGTGCGCCCGTGCTCGTGGGCACCTCGATCGCCGTAGGGGATTTCGACGGCTATGTACATTGGATTTCCGCGCTCGATGGCAGTTTCCAAGCGCGCACACGCGCCGGCAGTAGCCCCATTTCGGCGTCGCCACTGGTGATGGGCGATATGCTCTACGTACAAAATGACGACGGCGAGCTGCATGCGTTCAAAAAACCGGCGGTCATTGACGCACCCTAAGCACCGTTAAGCGCGCTCGCCCTCAGCAACAAACAGCAAACCTGTTCGCTGCTTACCGTATACTTTTATTCAAACGCACCGGAGTACATCGACATGCGCGCTGCGCAGTCGGCAGTAAAACACGAGTACTCCGTTTCGGTCTGACGCGCTCTTAGCGCGACACTGAGGCATGCGCACGATGAGCTCCGACAACGAACAGCTAGAACCGCAGGACGAAACGAGTAGCGATATGCTGCCCGTGGTGGCGTTGGTGGGTCGACCCAATGTCGGTAAGTCCACGCTGTTCAACACGCTTACTCGATCGCGTGATGCACTGGTGGCCGACCAACCTGGACTCACCCGCGATCGGCAGTATGGCTTTGGTCGTGTGGGCACCATTCCGTACCTAGTGGTGGATACGGGCGGTTTGTCGGGTGATACCGATGGCCTAGATGGATTGATGGCGCAACAGACGCAGCGCGCCATCGAAGAAGCGGACTATGTCCTGTTTATGGTCGATGGGCGCGATGGCCTGTCGGCTACCGATCATCAGGTGGCGCAGCTGTTGCGCCGACACAATACACCCATGCAGCTTGTGGTGAATAAATCAGAAGGCCTCGATCCCGATGTGGTCGGCGCCGAATTCTATGCACTGGGCGCCGGCGATCCGGCGTCCATTTCGTCCGCCCATGGGCACAATGTTGCGGCGTTGATGGACGAGGTGTTAGCCACGTTTCCAATACCGTCGGAAACCGCCGAAACGCACGGCATCAAGGTGGCGATCATTGGTCGACCAAATGTGGGTAAGTCCACGCTGGTAAATCGCTTGGTGGGTGAAGAGCGTGTGGTGGCATTTGATCGGCCGGGCACCACGCGCGACAGCGTTTATGTGCCGTTTGAGCGCGATGGTACGCAGTACACACTGATCGACACCGCGGGCGTTCGTCGGCGTTCTAAGGTCGACGATGGCATCGAGAAGTTCAGTATTGTCAAAACGCTGCAGGCAATCGACAAAGCCGATGTAGTGGTGTGCATGCTGGACGCGCGCGAAAGCGTGACCGATCAGGATGTGCGCTTGCTGGGTCTTGCTCTGCATCGTGGGCGCGCTCTCACACTCGCGATCAATAAATGGGATGGCCTCAGTCCGTATCAGCGTGACACGATACGTCGAGAGCTCGAAGTCAAACTGCCGTTTGCCACATACATCGACAGTCATTTTATCTCGGCGCTGCATGGCAGTGGCGTCACGGATGTGCTGGCCTCGGTCATCGACTGTCATACGGCTGCTACACGCGAACTGCCCACCGCCGAGCTCACGCGGGTGCTCGAAGACTGTGTGCAGTCCCATCCACCGCCTGCGTCGCGTGGTCGACGTCCCAAGCTGCGCTATGCGCATCAGGGTGGACGCAATCCGCAGATCATTGTCATCCACGGCAATATGACCAATCACATTGCGGACAGCTACCGACGTTTTTTGGAAAATCGCTTCCGGAAGAACTTCCGACTGCATGGTGCGCCGGTGAAGATCGAATTTAAAAGCGGTAAGAACCCGTTTGCTGGTCGGCGTAACAAGCTCACCGATCGGCAAAAAAATCGTAAAAAACGTTTACTCAAACACGTCAAACGGAAATAGTGATGAAGCCACTTGCGACCAACCGAAAGAAGACCTCTCAGCTGGGTTACACGTTTCTTGCCGTTGTGGCGGTGTTGGTGGTCCTCGGCGCGCTCAATCATGAAAAACTCTCGCGGCTTTACGCGGTGGTGACGCTGTTTGATGAAGACAAAATCGTCAATCATTTTTCCAACATGGATAACGTAATGCTATCGGCACCGCTGGTGCGCGATGGGCCCACCGACCCGTGGCCTGAGGCACGTGCGCCCATGCCAAATACCTTTGCGTATGACGGTGAGAATTTGGACGTCGAGGCGTTTTTGACCGACACCGCAACGACGGCGCTGGTGGTGATAAGCGACGGCGCCATTGTGCATGAACAGTATCGGCTCGGCACACAGCAGCAAGATCAGCGTATTTCGTGGTCCATGGCGAAGTCGTTTTTATCGGCGGTGCTGGGCATCGCGGTGGCCGAAGGGCAAATCGAATCACTGCGCGATCCTGTCGATAAGTATGTGCCGGCGCTTGGCGATTCGGCGTATGCCGGCGTGGCACTTGAAGACGTGCTGCACATGTCGAGCGGCATTCGTTTTAATGAAGACTATTTCGATTTCAATAGTGACATCAATAAGATGGGCCGCGTTCTGGCGTTGGGCACCTCGATGGACGACTTCGCGATCAGTATGAACGAGCGCGATCGTGATGCCGGCACGCAGTGGCACTATGTGTCCATTGATACGCATGTGCTCGCCATGGTGTTGCGTGCGGCCACCGGCACTACGCTGACCGACTATCTATCCCGCCGTCTGTGGCAACCGTTGCGCACCGACGGTGACGGCTATTATCTGACCGATGGCGAGGGCGTGGCGTTTGCGCTGGGTGGGCTCAACATGCAGACGCGAGACTACGCGCGGTTTGGTCAGCTTTTTCTAAATAACGGCAGCTGGAACGGTGAGCAGGTCATTCCGGCCGATTGGACCGAACGGTCAACGCGCAATAGTGCACCCGGTATGAAACGCGTTGGTCAAGGCTACGGGTATCAATGGTGGCTGCCGCCCGAGGCAAACGGCGAATTCTATGCCGGAGGTATTTACGGGCAGTACATTTACGTGAACCGCGAGAAGGGTGTTGTGGTGGCTAAAAATTCAGCGCACCGTACGTTCAACGCGCCCGGTGTGCGGATGAAGACAATTGCGTTCTTTCGGTCGCTCGCCGCGCATTACGATACCGAATAATCGTGCCCGATTCGCGCGGATCGGTTGAGCAGCAGACGTATTCGACGACCTGTCGATGCGAGTGTGTTCGAATCGATTTTCGCTTGCCCAAGCCTATTGGCGGCTATGAGCCCCGTCGCTGTGACTGTGCGTTCTGTACCGCCAGGCAAATCGCTTACTTGTCCGATAAAGACGGTGTGCTGATCGTGAAAAGTAGGCAGCCCATGCGGCCAGTACGGCAGGGGTCGGAGCAAGCGGTATTTTGGGCGTGTCCCGTCTGTAACGAGATTGTGGCGGTTACCCACCAAGACGGCGGCACCCTGCGGGGCGCCGCTAATGCCGCGCTTTTTGCTAACCACCACACGATGAAGGCGCCGATTACTGTATCCCCCAAATTACTGTCTCCCGAGGAAAAGCGTGATCGCTGGGTCGAGATTTGGGCAAGCGTCGAGTTCGCCACGGGGTCGGCCGAGTAGCGGGTGGTCGATGAGCGTAATCGCGATGATCCAACGATGGTGCCCAACGCGTTCAATCTGCGCCAATAAACCGCCACAAACAGGACTTTCGGCCCAGCGTCTGGACGACGACTAACGGTGTCAGGTCTGCTACGCAGAGCAAACCTGACACCTGTCGTGTCGCTTAAAGGGTGTTGCAGTTGGCGAGTGAGCTGGGTCCCGGTGCGCCGAAGATGCTGTTGACCATGACCGGGTAGTCGAGGAAGTTGACCACACCGTCGCCGTTGAAGTCATGCAACGGGTCCGTGCTTTGGAACGCTCCGCCAAACAGCGCGACATCCAAGAAATTCACTTCGCAGTCGTTGTTCGTGTCGGCGTCGCAGCGATTGCCAAAGCCATCGCCATCGGTGTCGAGCTGCGATGGGTTTGCCACATTGATGCAGTTGTCGTTGTTGTCTGTGAGACCGTCGGCGTCGCTGTCTACGGTGTCGTTGGGCAACGCATTCAGCTCATTGAGGTAGGCGCTGATCAACTGCGCACCAGCTGGATCAATGTCGAGCGTGGCGTGTGCGATGACCGCGTCGGTCAGATTGGCCGCCGAACCATCGTGAAGATACGGCGCCGACTGCCATAAGCCGTTCAGCGTGGGAGTGTCGATCGCGGCAAGTGTGCCACCCAGGCGGCCGCCGGATGCCGCGGTGATGGTGCCGATGTCGTGGGCACCACCGGTCGGTGAGTCCGTCGTCACCGTGCCGGCATGACAGGTTGCGCACCCCTGCTGAAGGAACAACGCTCGGCCCGCAATGGCGTCGGTGCTGAACGATTCGTCCGGTGCACGAATGGGGTTCATGGGTGTGCTGGCCAGCGAGTTGAGATACGCGGCGAGCGCATCGAGATCGGCGCTGAGTCCTGCTTTGGGATCGCCCAGCGGTTGGCTCACGCTGCCGGCGAAATAATCGGCGTCGGCCATTAGACCGCTGCCGCCGGCAAAGTCGCGAATCTGCCCTTCGAAGTCTTGTACCTCGTCGAAGTTATTGCTCCAGTGTAAACCGCCGTGGGCCATGCCACCTTTGCCGATGAGCGAGATAGTGTTACGCAGGCCTTCGCCGAACTGAGTGAAGTCCCATACGCGGCCGTCGTCGTCGCCTTCGTTATGACACGATGCACAGCTCATGTAGTCGCTCGCGGCGAGCCGGTCGTCGAGCGCATCCGTAAAGAGCTGCTTGCCGAGCAAAACGTTTGCCGATAACGCTTCGCTATTCACCATCGTGGTTGTCTGCAACTCGGTCGCGGCAAACGACACATCTTGCGAGATGGACGACACGTCGATGACGCTGACGCTGCGGTCCATAAAATTATGCGCATAGAGTCGATTACCATCAGCGGAAAGCACCACACTTTGCGGCGCACGACCCACATCCAGCCGCAACAGTTGTCCGCCATTGGACAGATCAATGACCGCCACGTGTCGGCTGGTCTCCAGTGCCACGAATAGTTTTTCACCATAGGCACCAATGACTGCACCCGTGGCCACACTCGAGTTGTCGTGATCGATTCGCGCGGTGAGTAGCTCGGCGCTGTTGATTAGGTTTACTTGAGACGTCACGGCGCGCACGGTGTGGTCAAAATCGAGTGTGCTGCCGTCTCGGGCGGTGCCGCCTAGAATATTGTCTTGCTTGGACGGCACATAGGCCATCATGCCGTCGGGCGCGATGACCGGTGCGTTGAGATAATTGGGAATGCCCGGTCCTTGTGTTTCTGAGGCCACGACGTTGCGATGTTGAAGCCGAATCTCGCCTTCTGGTTGAAGCGTATTGGCGTTGACGCGACGTATCAGGCCGCCGTCGGTCGCCTGCGGTGTGACGAGCGTTGTGGACTCACCGGTTAACTGTGGCGTGATGAATTGCGTCACGAGCAGTTGCGCGCCGTCAGCCGTGATCGCAAGGTGTCGAGGTCGATAGCCAAGCGGCGCCATGCCGTTGATGTTTGCGGTGGCAACGTCGATACGCAATAACTCCGCGCTTGCCTCCAGCACCACATAGGCGCTGCCGCCGCCGGGAGCGATGACAATACCATGCGGCGCGGAGCCGCGCGGTAAAAGCACGCTGCGTGTTACGTTGCGCGTGGCCACATCGATGATGCTAATTGAGTCGTCGGCTTTGTTACTCACCCATACCTCATTTGTGCTGTCGCTATAGGTCAGTCCCCACGGTTTTGCCCCGACGTCGATCTCGTCGATTTGCACGCCTGCCGCTGACAGCACGCCCACCGTGTCGTTGTCCGGATTGACATTCCATAGGTTGGCGTCGACCGCGTTGCCCAGCCGAATGAGCGTAGAGGAACTCACCGCACGCGGGGCGAGCGAAATATTGTCGCCAATGCCGTCGCCGTTGCTGTCACTGGATTCGCGTGGGTTACTGGCGAAGACGTCGCCATTGTCTCCGACGCCGTCACCATCGCTGTCCGCCGATTCATTGGGATCGCTGGGGAACGCGTCGCTGTTGTCGCCCACGCCATCAAGATCACTGTCCAGCCATTCGGTATTGTCGTTGGGGAACGCGTCGATACTGTCCGCGTAGCCATCGCCATCGGAGTCAACCGGGCCGAGTCCATCAAGGGCTTGCAGGAGCGCGAAGGCGTTGGAAAATTCGGCGTGCAGACCTTCGGCGATAAATAGCTCAAGCGACGCGCCGCCGCCATTCTCAAAAAAGATGAGTTCGATGTCATGTACGCCCACCCCTAGGTTGACCGAACCGAAGTTGTCGACGGGCGGATGGGTGAGGTTGTCTTCTATGAGCGTTTGACCGTTCACACGCAGTCGCACACCGTCATCAGAGTTAGTACCAAACGTGTAGTCGCCGTCTTTGACAATACTGATCTGTCCGGTAACGCGTACCGCGAGGGTATCGAGGTAGGGAAATAGCACGTTGTTGCCAAAATGACCGGTGCCACCTAAGCCATCCCAATAGTCGACGGTTGCAGTCGACTGGAACTCAGCCGCCACGCCGCCGCTATTGAGCAATGCTTCGGTAATTGCCAGTGTGTTGACCGCGTCGTCCGAGTCGACAAACAGCACATTGAACGTGCCATCACCGGCGTTGCCGAGTTCACCGTTAACCGGCTGCAGTAGTTCAAACGCGTCTGAAAACGCGGTGAGCGAACCAGGTGCTAAGAACAACTCGAGCGTGGCGCCGCCGCCATTCTCAAAGTACACCAGCTCAATTTCATGAATGCCGGGGTCCAAATCGATAGTCCCGAAGCGGTTCGCTGGACCATGTAGCGCATCGTCTACGATTACGTCCTGGCCGTTCACACGTAGACGTAAGCCGTCATCAGAGTTAGTGCCAAAGGTGTACGTGCCCGCCGTGTAAATACCAAAACGACCGGTCACTCGTGTCACAAACGTATTGAGATACGGAAACACATCGTCATTGGTGAAGTTGCCGGTGCCGCCCTGATTGTCGACAATATTGACTTGTGGCAATGCTTGAAACTGAGCGTTCACACCACCGCTTGCGAGCAGCGCATCGGAGTCGGCGAGCGAAGTGACCGCGCTATCCGAATCGACAAATAGAAAATTGAATGTCGGCGTGTTGTCCGCACGCGGCAGAAGATGTGCGTTGGCCCAGTCAGCATGGTCGCAGTTGATGTTGTCACCGCCGTCATTCACGCGCAGCGACAATGTGCTCACGCCGGCAATGCCCAAGTCCACGTCGACCGCGCCGCTTTGGTAGTCAAGCACTGGACTGGTGTAGAGCGGCAAATCATCACCAAACACGCTGAATTGTACGCTGCCGCACGCGGTGTCGACCACTTCGTCATCCACACCGAGCGTTGATTTAAAGCGGCTATAGTCGCCCGCGACATCGATGTCGATTTGCGACACTGCGTGCACACCCACACCTTTTGCGTAGGTGGTACCGCGAATGCTCAGTGTTGTGCCATCGCCTGCGGCCGTCTCGCCGTTGCTCATGTCGCGTTCGGCGGGGCCCCATCCGTTAACTTCGTTTTCCCACGCGAGATCCGAGATATAGATCTCATCACCGGTGGGCACATCGGGCGGGCGCTGTACCTGCAAAATGTGGCCGACGGAAGGCGCCCCATTGGCGCCGATCGCGAACATCCAGTAATAGCCCGGCACCACGACATTGGGATTGGGGTTAAGCGAAAGTTCATACGTGCCGGCGCCCGTTGCCGTGAAGTCGATCGGAATAAAACGCTGGTCCGTGTTGATGGCGTGCGTTGTTGCCGACAGGCGCACCATGGAAAATTTCGTGACCCCGTCGCTGGCCGAAACGTTCAATACGTCGCCGGCGCGTGCGGTGGACGCCGCCGCTGTGATTTGTGGTCGGGTCGCGTTCGAGCCGTCTGCGTTAAATAAGTACGGTGGCGAAAAAATTTGTCCGTCAAGATGATTGGCGCTACAGCCACCACAGGCGCCACCACCGGCGGCCAATACGCGACCGTCACGCAGCAGCAGACCAATCGAATGGTAGTTGCGTGGCACGGTCATGCTCGCGAGCACTTCCCATTCATCCAGATCGGGCTTGTAGAGCTCCGCCGCAAACACACTCGCGTCATCATTAAACAGTCGACCGTCGGTGTTGCCGCCCACCACCAATACGTCGCCCGTCGGCAGCATCACCGTGTTGGAGTTGGCGCGGCCCGTGTTGATCGGTGCTGCATTCGTCACGACCGGTGCAGGTCCATTCAAGTCGACCAGATAAACATCGTTTGTCACCGCCGGGTTGGTCGTGCGGTCATAGCCGCCCACTAAGATGACTTTACCGACATCGTACGTGGTGACATTACCGAACATGCGGGTGCGTGTGCCGGTTGGCTGACCCAAATCGGTCACCCCGCCTGAACCATACGGATCAAACTCATGCCATGTGGGCGTCGGGCCCCCATGAAACACATTGCCATTTGGGCCCACGGCCATCTGCGCCCACCATTGCATATTGGCGGCACTGTTGACGACCGGTTCGCCATTGGCGGCGTTTTGCTCGTTGAGTAAGTCGATCATGGTCGCGCCGGGTGTGAGCGTCCAGGTGTTTGAGGCGGGCGAGAACCGTTCCGACGAATCGCCGGCGGTATTGGCGAAGGTGGAGAAAATGGTGTTGTTGGGCAGCGTGAGATTTGTACCGTACCAGCGTGTGCGGTTCATTGTGGGTAAAGGTGTCCATTCGAGTGCCACCGGATCGAACGCGCTCGTGCGTACGTCATTGGGGTTACCGCCGGAGGCGACAAATCGGCCATCTTCCAACGTCGACACGCCTGCGCAAAACATGTCGTGGAAATCACTGTCGACATTGGTGAACGTTTCGGTGGTGGGGTCAAACAACGACGAGTGGGTAAACTCCCGGTTGGCCGGAAACGCGTTCACTTCGGTCGAGGAATAGGACACGATGCGACCGTCGGGCAGGGTGCCCGCGGTAATCGCGATATGCGGCCAGGCGATCGGGCTGCCCCAGGCACCATCGGTCGCATTGCGTAGTTGGGTTTCCTTGTCGCCATCATCAGCGAACGCGGTCATGGACAGAACGCACGCCGCAACGACGGCGCTGGCTAGCACACTTGGCTTGATCATTTTTTAACGCCCGTTTTGTCGCAGAGGCGACATCGCCCGCTGCGGTGATTCTTTTTATTACTGATTAATCAGCATGTTTCGTGCCAACGCGTGCCATCTCAAGGTAATCCATGTGCTTAAGGAGTGCGACCGCTACTCTTTTGAGTCGAGATGTAAAGTCGCTCGACGCAAAGTAGTCACGAGTCAGACACTTACGTTCGATGGCCGCTTGGATTACGTCTAATCGATGCAGTGGACAGGTGGCGGATATGGAACAGTCTCGGCGCGACACGGGGATGAAGTCCAAGGGGTCACGTGCCGGCTTTCTGCGTTCGAGTGTCAGGCCTCAGGCTTCAGGCTTGCTGTTTCGGATTATCGGTGCGCATTGCACGGATTCGGTCGTTTGCGTTCGACGTCAAAAGGCCGCTCGATTGTGGTTTGAGTCGAGACGGTTTTTGTCCCTGGGTATGTTGGTGTGATCGATGTCGGTCTCTAGCGGGCGAGCCGCGGGAAAGGCGTTGTGCGACAACTGCTTGCGCGGTGGCGATATACCGATCGTTAAGCCGGGCGAATTTAGCGTGCCGATGTGTCGTCGCTGAGCACATTGAGAAACGCAACGAGTTCTTTGATCGCGCGCTCGTCGAGCGACTCGATGGGCACGAGTTCGTGCCAGGTTGTGCGTTTGTCGGCGGGATCCGAGTAATACACCAGCACATCGGTCAGTGTGTCGAACCGGCCGTCGTGCATATACGGTGCAGTGGTGCGCAATCCACGCAGGCCTGGCGTTCGAAAGGCGCCGTCGAGTAAGCGCGGTACTTCCGCGGCACGCGCGTCGTCGAGATGTCGACAGACGGCGTCCGCCTCGCCGTATTCACTCGCGCAATTGAATGGGTCGTTCAGCAAGGCCTCGATACCCGCGAGTCGCCCGGTATCGTGCCGCCCGTTTGCGTTGGTGCCGGTACCGATATTATGAAACTGCCCGTTCGTGAATCGTGGACCGTTGTGACAGCTCACACACTGCGTGTCGGCCGAAATGAAGCGTTTGAGTCCGGCGATTTCGGTGTGGGTTAACAGATTGCTGTGCTGGGGCGCGTCGCTGAGTAAGTCGTCCACCCATACATCGAAGCGCGTAGGAGTGAACACAAATCGTCGTTGATGGGCGGCCAGCGCTTTGCCCAGACGCACAAACGTGCGATTCAGGCGGGATTCTTGAGATGGGCTCAACGCGTTGTCGTTGAGGGCGCGGACAAACGTCTCCGGCAGGGGTTCGAATGCGTTTGCATACAGTGTCGCCAGCGCCGAATCGTTGGCCACCAAACGCACCGCATCGTAGCGGTTACCCCCCATCTCGCCCGGCGCTTCGATGGGTTCAAGCGCTTGCGACCAAAGGCTGTCTTTGCGCCCATCCCAATAATAGTGCTGTCGCCAAGCAACCCCCACCAGCCCCGGCGTGTTTCGCGTTAATGGCGCGAGCCCCGTTGCGGTTGCTTGGCCATCAGCCAGTCCAAGAGGTGACTGATGACACGTGGCGCACGCGACCGTTTGGGTGGCGCTCAATCGCGCGTCGTGAAACAGCGCTTGGCCGAGCGCCGCGGCGGCGGCACTGTTAAACACGTCGTTGCCCGGATCGTTGGGTGCCTCGCCTAACGACGTGAGCGACAGTGTTGCTAACAGTGTTTTTTCGGACGCAGTAAACCTGGTTGACGTTGGCGTCGCTGACGGTTGAGCCTGAGGATTGCTGTAAGCGGGCGAACTCAGCGACTCGAGAAAGGCCACAAGGTCCGTGCGCTGGGCGGCCGACAAATTAAGGGTCACCAGCTCGTTGTCGTCAGGTGGCGCAGAGTAGTGGGCGAGCACCGCGTCGAGTGACTCCGCCCGACCATGATGAAAGTAGGGTGCGGTGTGCGCGACGTTTCGCAATGTAGGTGTTTTGAACGCGCCGGCCATGTCGCCGTGCTGGTCGCGTGAGAGAAAGCGCAGTGCCGAACATTCATTCGCATCGGCGTCGCTATGAGGGCCAAGGCAGTTGAACTGGTCAAGCAAGACCGCCTGAACGCCAAACAAACGACCAAAGTCGAGCACCTCACCACGCGCCGACGCCGCGTGTGCGGTGCCTTCAATGGCACCCGTGCCGATGTTGTGAAAGTCACCGTTTGTGAGGAGCGGTCCGCTGTGGCACTGCAGGCAACGCGATGCCTCAAAATCAATAAAGAGCTTGGCACCGCGCCGCGCCGCCTCGCTGAGTAACGGTGCGGCCGCGTCTTCGCCGTCTTGAATGAGCGTATC
Source organism: Pseudomonadota bacterium (assembly GCA_039028935.1). Classification (NCBI taxonomy): domain Bacteria; kingdom Pseudomonadati; phylum Pseudomonadota; species Pseudomonadota bacterium. The sequence goes on from JBCCHD010000001.1 coordinate 177,000, forward strand.
CACATAGCGGTCAAACGGCGCGGGTCGTGGGGTCAACGTGCGCTCATAGGCTGCGAGGGCTTTGCCCACATTGGCATAGGCTGAATTGACCGCTTGGCGTGTGCGTGCGGGCATGCGGAACCAGGCGTTCTGCCCGGCCTGATCGGCAAATTCGCCAGCGTGCGGGGGTAGCCTTCCCGCGCGCAGAACGGGTGGCAACGGACCAAAAACCGCCGCGTAGGTGTCGATATAGTCCGGATCTTGCGCAATGAGGTTCACAGCTGCGGTGCGACTTCCGCCCATCTCATCGGGTGCTTCGATTGGAATGAGCGCCTGCGACCAGAGCGAGTCGCGTCGGCCGTCCCAATAAAACCAATGCTGCCACGCGCCGCCGATCAACGTTGGTGTATTGCGCGACAAGGTTCTAATGCCCTGGCCGGTCGGTAAACCGTCGGTAAAATACTTTTGCGGTTGATGACAGCTGGCACACGACTGCGTACCGTCGCCGCTGAGGCGCGTATCGAAAAAAAGTGCTTCACCCAATCGAACCGCGTCGGGGTGGTTGGCGACGCGATTTGATGGTGCTTTCGGTGTCGGCAAACTCGCCAGACTCAGCGAGCGCAAGATGGACACTTCCTCTTCTGTCCAAAAGCGTGGTGTCGGCGAACAACTCACGAGCAACGCGAGCCAACCCACGCTGAGACTGATGCGCAGGGTCATTCTGATCGGCAGATTAATGCGGCTCACGTCGAAACGCCCAGTCGATAGCACGGCGCACCTCAGAAAGTCAGATCGATCTCAAAACGCACATCATCGGTGCCCAGTGCTGAACCGATGCGGTAGCTGAGGACCCAGGCACCGGCCATGTTGAAGCGCACGCCCTCAATTCGATAGCGGCCGTCGCCAAGATGGTCGGTGATTTGAGGCTGTGTGGGGAGTCCATGGCCGTGACCGGGCATACCGCCACCCATTTGTATACGCGCCGGGAACACCGCGTCGCCGTCGGTATCCGTCAGTGTTAACACCCACTCGTGATAGTCGCCGATGAGCACATCGCCATCGCGCGGTTCAATGCGCACGTGATAGAGGCCGTTACCGGAGGCCTGTTGCCAACCCATTGCGGCGGGCTCGGATGGCGCATCGGCCCGTTCGCACGCGGTGGTGACAAACAGCACCAACAGCACTGGCAGCAACCGGAACGCACGTCGGCGAGCGGACGGTGAATGGGCGGCATGTTGAAGTTCGATCATCACGCGCAAAATCGTGCCGAAGGAAGCCAAAGCGGTCAACCGATCACGCCACAGTTGACGCGTTCTGTTGGCGGAGTAGATAGAAAAAGGCCATTTTTGCGACGGCGTTACGGTGTCCGATGAGCATATCGGTGAATGTATTTGACTAAGGATTATTCTTAGATTGCAAACAATGATCGCGCCAATCTCCCTACCGTACGGGCGGATCAATTGCCAATACTCGTTAACTATCTGAATTATAGAGGATAAAATATCACTATTCGGATTTAGCACCGACTCGAATTGCGTGGCGGTTGTGCATCGCAACAGGACATTAATCCGGGTTTTGCGATAATGCCCGTCCGGTAACATTTATCAGAAGGAACGACATTAATGAGTCTGTTGAAATCCATCATCGAAGCGCAAAGCGGCAAAGTGTTGCAGCAGGTCGCTGGCAACTTCGGCCTTAACTCAGAGCAGGCAACCAAAGCCATTGGCAGCTTGTTGCCCGCCCTTACACAGAACATGAAAAAGAACGCGCAGAGTGACAACGGCCTCGAGGGTCTGTTGGGCGCGCTCAAAAAGGGGAATCACTCACGCTACCTGGAAGACCCATCTTTGTTTGGACAAGGCGGCAGCCTCAACGAATCCACCATTCGCGACGGGAATGGTATTTTGGGTCACATCTTAGGATCGAAGGAAGTCAGCCGTCAGGTCGCTGCGGATGCGGCACAAAAGACCGGCATTGACGCATCAATCTTGAAAAAACTGTTGCCGATGGTCGCTACCATGGCCATGGGCGGGCTGAGTAAACAGGCACAATCCAAAGACTCCGGTTTGGGCGGGCTGCTCGGCGGCTTGCTGTCAGGTGGCGTCGCGCAGCAGCGTCAATCGAGCGGCATCGACGGTATCTTGGGTAAGCTGCTGGATGCCGACAACGATGGTTCGATGCTCGATGACATGATGGGCATGGCGAAAAAGTTCTTCTGATTGCGTAGCGAAACGCGGCGATCACATCGCATCCACACCGGGCCGCAAACACGCGTTTGTCGGCCCGGTTTCTTTTGAGGGAGCCTGCATGGGGTATTCACGTTCACCGTTTGGCCGGCGACGCGGTTCGGGCCTTGGGAGTCTTCGGGTTGGACCTGGTCGAGGCATCAGTCTGCGCTTGGTTCCCGTCATTTTGTTTGCGCTGTATCTGGCCTATTACTGGATTGCCAATCAAGAACGCGTGCCCGTGACTAATCGCTCTCAGCTGGTCGACATTTCGCAGGAACAAGAGATGGCGCTGGGGCTGCAGTCCTATCGCGACATTCTTGGTAAGAGCGATGTGATCCTAAACGGTGAAGTGGTTGACCAGGTGCGCGAAATTGGCGAGCGGCTGGTCGATGCGGCGCGCGCGGAGGGCTTGGATCCCGGATTCAATTGGGAGTTTAATGTCATACGTTCCAATCAGGCGAATGCGTTTGCGTTGCCCGGGGGAAAAGTGGCGGTGTACACCGGTTTGTTGCCGGTCGCTGAAAACGCGGACGGTCTCAGTGCCATTATGGGGCACGAAATTGCCCACGCGATTGCGCGACACGGAGCGGAACGCATGGCCTATCAAAAGTTGGTGCGCCTTGGCAGTATGGTCGCCGCGGTCGTGGTTGGCGACATGGGGTATAACGCGCAGCGCGCGGTGCAGGGTGCCTTGGGCGTGGGTAGCCAGTACGGCGTGTTATTACCCTTTTCGCGCAAACACGAAACCGAGGCGGATTACATTGGGTTACGGCTGCTGGCGCGTGCGTGTTTTGATCCCACCGAAGCGCCAAGGCTTTGGCAACGCATGGGTGCTAATCGAGGTGGCAAAGGCACGCCGAACGAATTTATGTCGACCCATCCCTCACCGGCGACACGCATTGAACAGTTTAAGGAATGGATGGATGAGGCGGTCTCTATCCGACAGCAAAACTGCCCGGGTTAGTGGTCACTGAGAGCGGCAAGCCATAATAACGACGGCGGCGAGTTAAACCGCCGTCGTTGATTCTGAGTCATTGCGGTTTTTGGGCCGGTCAGTCGCGATGTGTTGCTCGCATTCCGTCGGTGTACGCGCTAAAAGACTTGGGTCCATGCCACGCATCCTCTACACTTTCGTTTTATTTGATGTCTATTCACTATGTCGACAGCGCGTCAGATCTATCATCATGAGACACCGTTTCGGCTTCGCCGTGGCGGCGAGCTGCCGTCGTTTGAACTGGCGTACGAAACGTGGGGGCCCATCGATGCCAAACGAGACCGGGCGATACTGATTTTTACCGGTTTGTCGCCGTCCGCACACGCCGCGTCGTCGGCCGCCGATCCCAATCCCGGCTGGTGGGAAGACATGGTGGGACCGGGCAAGCCGGTTGATACCAATCGCTACTTCGTCGTGTGTTTCAATTCACTTGGGAGCTGTTTTGGCAGCACGGGTGCCGCAAGTATCAATCCTCAGACCGGCGAACGCTATGGTCTCGACTTCCCGGTACTGTCGCTCGAAGACATCGCCCAAAGTGGTGCGCTGTTGCTCGATCACCTGGGCATTGATGCTGTGCACTGCGCGATCGGACCCTCAATGGGTGGTATGACAGCGCTCGCGTTTGGCCTAATGCATCCAACTCGCGTACGTCATCTCATCACCATTTCGTCGTCGTGTCGGGCGTTACCGTTCGCCATTGCGTTGCGCTCGCTACAGCGCGAAATGATCTGTGCTGATTCGAAATGGCAGCAAGGCGAGTACACCGATGATCAACTGCCGGCCACCGGCATGCGGCTGGCACGCAAACTCGGCATGATTACCTATCGTTCGGCGGGTGAATGGGCGCAGCGCTTCGGTCGCGAACGCATCGCGCAGTCCAAGCCCAACACCGATCTGTTCAGTGCGGAGTTTGAGATCGAGTCCTACTTGAGTGCACACGCGGCAAAGTTTGTCGGCAGTTTCGATCCAAACTGCTATCTGTATCTATCAAGAGCGATGGATGTCTACGATGCGGCGGATCATGCCGGTAGTTTGTCGTCCAGTTTTGCGTTGTTGAAACTCGAGTCCGCGCTCGTAATTGGTGTGCATAGCGATATTTTGTTTCCGTCGCATCAGCAGCAGCAGCTTGCCGAGCTCATGAACGACGCGAATATCGATGCGCAACTCACGTTCCTCGACTCGATTCAAGGGCATGATTCGTTTCTTGTTGATATGGATCGTTTTCGTCCGGTGATTGCTGAATTTCTAAGCGCCGCATCACAGGACTGAGCGCATGAAAGCCGATCCCTATGCCTACGCGCTACACACCGTCCAGCTCTTTACGCCCGTCGACGATGAGGTGGTGCCGCTGACCGCGGTTATTCGATATCCGTTTGAGAACTTAGACACCCATTGGCTGTGTGCGGCGAGCATCAGCGGTCTGTTTCATCGCAAGGCGGATTTGGAACGCGACACGCCCAGCGCCGCACTCAAGGCCGCACGCGCTTTTTTGATTGACGAACTTAGTGACTACGAAGCGCGTGGCGGGATGCTGCTCAACGTCAAACAAGAGCCGGTAACGGATCTACGCGCGCTCTTTCCGTCGCAGATGTTTGAGTCGGCCGAGGAGGCGCTGTCGGGGTTAACGCGGTTCGAGTAATAACAGCGGATCGACGAGCACGCCGTTTAGCAACACACCAAGATGCAGGTGGGGTCCTGTGACGCGTCCGGTTTCGCCAACCGTACCGAGGGTCTGGCCGATTTCCAATGTATCGCCGACCTCCACACCAATCTCGTTTAAGTGGCAATACAGGGTGACAAAACCGTGGCCGTGATCGACAAACACCGTGTTGCCATTAAAGAAATAGTTGCCTGTATCGATTACCGTGCCGCGAGCTGGCGCGACAATCGGCGTGCCGGTCGGTGCGGCGATATCGAGTCCACTGTGCGGATTGCGCGGTTGACCATTGTAAATTCGGCGTAAGCCAAAGGTGCTGCTGATGCGTCCTTCAAGCGGCCACGCCATCACAAGATCGGGGAGCGCGTTTCGATTGAACGTGGTTTTGGCTCGCTGAATACGTAGCCAGTCCTGCTCGATACGTTTTTGATCGCTGGGGTTGGGGTTCACTTTGCGCGTGTTTTTGATGGTCAGCGATTGGGTTTCATACTCGGTGCTTTGCACATCAAACACCTGTCGCGTGTCGGCCTTGCCGTGTACTTTCACCAATACGGTGTGCTCGCCGATGTCCGCGTTGAGCGGAATGCCGACGACCGCGTTCCAATAATCGCCTTTGCGCGTGACATAAACCGGCCGGTCGCCAAAATACACATCCGGTCGAGGTTCCGCCGCGCGGTCGAGGGTCAGCAGTGCGATGCCGCCCGGCACGGCGTGATGCGCCGGCACCTGGCGCTCTGGTTTGGCAACGTTAGGTGGTGCCATCGGCTGGCGCATCGCTTGGTCGGTGTTTGCGGGCTGCGAGCGAGGCCGTTGTAGGCGGCTGCGTTTGGCATCGCGTTGCGAGCGTATGCGCGGTGCTGAGTGTGCGCTGGCGGGCGGGACGGCCGTCTGAGTGGCGGCCGGTGCGGTCGGTGGCGCTGTCGACGCGGACGCGTGAGGTGAGGTCTTGTGTGTGGACGGGCGGGTGGTTTCAGATGGGTCGCTGGTCGATGTCGTCATGCACGACGCAGCGACCAGACACAGCACCAGCGTCATACCAATACGCGATGCGTCGATGTTCGATAAACGGTTCATGAAATCAGCCTGACTGTGTGATGAGAAGTCAATCATCCAAGTTGCGTCGTTACGGTGTGGTGGGTTGAACAACATCCGAGGCATTTCGCGTACCAGGGCCGGCGCGCTCGTCGGCGGCGCGCTGATAGAACGCGTCATTTCGATCGCTGTTGGCTTCGGCGATAAGGTAGGCGCGAATGGCTTCGGAGGTCGAATCATCGATGAAGCGTCGAAAACCAGCCATGCCAAGAGGCGCTTTGGCACCCTCAAGCACCACGCTGTCCCAGGCGGCCTGGACCGCGAGAAACGGTGAGTAGCGCAAGTTGGGTATCGACCCATAGGACTGACCGTGATCGCCATGACAGGCGGCACAATACTCGATATACGCTTTGCTGCCCGTCGCCACCACGTCGCGAGAGGCGGTGGCCGGCGGCGGCGCTGGGCGCTCGGATGCGACGACGGGCAATGGCGGTAGTTCGCCATTCGCACCGAGCTTGAACGCCATTACGCGGCCGACTTTTGGTTCGCCACCCGCCGCGGACACGCCGCCCATTACTAGGCCGAACGCGCCGCCCCAACCCGATGCCACGGCGATGTACTGCTCGCCCTCTAGCGCGTAACTTACCGGCGCCGCGACAATGCCCGTTTGACTAAAAAAGCGCCATAGTCGGTCGCCGGTGCGCGCATCAAACGCCGCAAAGTGGGCATCGGCGGTTCCCTGAAACACCAGGTTGCCCGCGGTAGACAAGACACCGCCATTCCAAGGACCCAGGTGTTCATGCGTCCACGCCGCTTTTTGATTGACCGGATCCCAGGCGATGAGCCGGCCTTTCAACAGCGTGCGCACGGCACGAAAAAACGCTTTGTTCGTTGGCAACGACCCCAGCATTTCGTTAACACCGGTATTCCAGGTGCCGTGCTCATACCGAAAATCGGGGTCGTCCGAGTAGGTAAACGGCACTTCTTGCGCGGGAATGTACACCAACTGCGTATCGGGATTGAACGCCATGGGTTGCCAGTTGTGCGCGCCGATGGGCCCGGGTGTTTGCAGGTAGGGACGGCTTCCGGGCCAACGCGCACCGGGCACTTCAACCGGTCGACCACTCTGCGGATCGATATGGGTGGCCCAGTTGACTGGAACAAAATTGTTCGCCGAAATCAGCGCGCCGGTGACGCGATCGATGACGTAGAAAAAGCCATTTTTGGGCGCTTGCATCAACACCTTGCGGGCGTCGCCTTCGATCATCAAATCGGCGAGGATCATGTGCTGCGTGGCGGTGTAGTCCCAGGTTTCACCCGGCGTAGTTTGATAGTGCCAAATGTACTCGCCGGAATCGGGATTGAGCGCCACAATCGAAGACAGAAACAGGTTGTCGCCACCGTCAGGACTGCGCAGACGTTGATTCCAGGGCGAGCCATTGCCGACCCCGATGTAGAGCTGGTTTAGCTCGGCGTCGTAGGCCATCGAGTCCCACACGGTGCCACCCCCGCCGCTGGTCCACCATTGGCCTGTCCAGGTGTCGGCCGCCATGGCCAGCACATCGTGCTCGAAGCCCTCCGTTGGGTTGCCAGGCACCGTATAAAATCGCCACACCATGTCGCCCGAGTCCAGATCGTAGGCCGACACATAGCCCCGCACACCGTACTCGGCGCCGCCGTTACCGATGATCACTTTGTCTTTTACGATGCGCGGTGCGCCGGTGATGGAGTAGGACTTGGACAAATCGATCGTAAGCACGTCCCAGTTGGGCTGACCGGTTCGCTTATCCAACGCGATGAGTCGCCCATCGATTGTGCCGGTGAATACCTGATCGCCATGAAGCGCGACCCCGCGATTAACCGCGTCACAACACAAGAAGGCGCCGCGCGACCGATCGACTTTGGGGTCGTATTGCCAGAGCTGTTCGCCCGTGCGCGCGTCGAGTGCGGTGACGATATTCCAGGTGGCGGTGACATACATGACGCCGTCTTTTACGATCGGTGTCGCCTCAATGCCGCGACTGACCCCCAGATCGAACGACCAGGCCAAACCCAACGCATCGATGTTGTCAGCATGAATCTGATTGAGCGGCGAATGTCGCTGCTCGGAGTAAGTGCGACCATGATGCGGCCAATCGGTGTCGGCGGCTTCGCGTCCATCCGGTTCTGAAGCGAGCGCGTTGGCTAGGCGCGCGGTGGGCCGCGACGAGCTCGATGCCGGTGAGTCAAGCCGCGGTGCCGCGGTGTCCTGGCCCTGTGTCGCCTGGGGCGGGCTGTCTCCACTGCAGGCAATAAGTGTCACAACGAGCCACGCCATAAGGCACGCATTCCACGTCATGCGATCGCGTCGGTTCGTTAAGCGCGTGCGCGCAAATGAGACGTGCGGTGGTAAATCGGTCATGCGGTCAGTCATGCGTTGTTTAGGCGGCGTTCGGTCAGTGATCGGGTGACGATACGATGATGGGTGGTCGCCCGTTGTGGTAACGCGCGTATTGTCACCACTCGTTGAACACGCGCGGTCATCCTCGGTGTCGTGCAATAGACAGAGTATAAAGAAAGGGTAGCCGAAGCGTCATGCAAAACGCGTCAATCGCGCGATTTGCTCGGCCGCACGTCCTCGACGCGCGCATCCAGTTCACCCTCGGCCAGGCGGATCGCGATGCGATCGTTGGCCCGGAGCGAGTCCGCATCACGGACGACACGCTGTTGGTGTCTCACGATGGCGTACCCCCGATCGAGCGTGGCCTGAGGGCCCACACTGGCGAGCGTGGCGGTCGCCAGTTTGAGGCGTGCCTCGGCCTCGGAAAGCTGTTGAGTGAGGGTGGTGCTGAGCCGCTGCGACAGGCGCGCAAGTTCGGCCTGTGACATCGCGAGTGCACGCTGTGGCGTACGGGTCTGAAGTCGCGCCGTCAAATGACCGAGTTGCTGTGCGCGCTCGGCAAGGGCAACGCGAATCAGGCCCTTGAGTCGACCATCGAGGTCGTCAAGTCGCAGCATGTGCTGGGCGATTTGGCGGTCTGGGCGGGCTTGATGATGACGTCCGCTCAGCCAGCGCAGCGTTGCCTGTGCATTGTCCAGGTGGCTATGCAGTCCGCGCTCAAGGCGGCGCCCCAGGCCCTGTAAGCCGACCAACCATTCATGGGCGTCGGGCACCACAAGCTCGGCGGCGGCGGATGGCGTGGGGGCACGCACGTCGGCCACAAAGTCGCTGATCGTGACATCCGTTTCATGGCCGACGCCGCTCACAATCGGCACTGGACAGGCGTGCAGGGCGCGGGCCACGGTTTCTTCATTAAGTGGCCATAAATCCTCAATCGATCCGCCGCCCCGCGCCACAATCAGTACATCGCAGTCGCGCCGTGCGCCGGCGAGCCGCAGGGCGTTGACGATTTGCCCCGCCGCCTGTTCACCCTGCACAGCGACTGGATACAGTCGCACGGGTATGCCCGGAAATCGGCGCTGAAGCACATTAAGTATGTCTTGTACCGCCGCGCCGGTGGGGGAGGTGATGAGCCCAATGCGCCGCGGCAGGCGTGGCAGACGTTGCTTGTGGGACTCGGCAAACAGACCTTCCTTCTCGAGCTGCTTTTTGAGCGCCTCAAACTGACGCTGAAGCGCGCCGACGCCGGCGTCCTGCATATTCTCGGCGATGAGCTGATAGTCGCCGCGCGCTTCGTACAGGCTGATGCGTCCGCGCACCACAACCGCCATCCCGTCGCGCGGTTCAATTTGCGCATATTGATTGCGGTTACGAAACATCGCGCAACGAATTTGCGCGTGCGGGTCTTTGAGCGTGAAATACCAGTGCCCGGAAGCCGGCCGCGCAATGTTGGACAGCTCTCCTTCTACCCAGGTCATAGGAAGGCCGGTTTCCAGTAATCGGCGCGCTTCGCGGTTGAGTTGGGAAACGCTCAGGACTTTGCGCTCGGCAGTGGATTTGAGGCCGTATTTGTCCATCATGGGCATGATACTCCGGCGCTCGGCAAAGGCCAATCGATGGTTTACCTGGCTAGGGGATGTCGGTATAGTCGCTGGCTAATTTTACCCGGCAGCGCGCCGCCTGGACGCCGCAATTTCGCCTATCGGACCGCGGCTTTCGCGCGGGGCCGCCTCTTTCGTCACCGAGCGATTAAACGCTTTGCCGCGATGGCATGGACGAATCCGGAGAGACCGATATGCGATTAAAGGAAGAAGCCTTAACGTTTGATGATGTGCTGCTGCAGCCCGCCTATTCCGATGTGCTGCCACGCGACGTCAATCTCACCACCCGCCTTACCACCGACATCACGCTCAACGTGCCGTTGTTGTCCGCGGCAATGGACACCGTCACCGAAGCTCGCCTTGCGATAGCGTTGGCGCAAGAAGGCGGCATCGGCATCGTGCACAAGAACATGTCGATCGATGGACAAGCTCAGGAAGTATCGCGCGTTAAGAAGTTCGAAAGCGGGGTAATCACCGATCCGATTACCGTTACGCCGGAACACACCGTGCGCGAAGTGCTCGAGCTGACCCGGCGTCACAATATCTCGGGCCTGCCGGTTGTGAGCGGCCGGGAAACGGTGGGCATTGTGACTCGTCGTGATCTACGGTTTGTCACCGAACTCGATGCACCGATCACCAGCGTCATGACCGGTAAGGCCGATCTGATTACCGTGGGTGAAAACGCGCCGAAGGAAGAAGTGCAGGCCTTGCTGCACAAGCACCGCATTGAGAAAGTGCTTGTGGTCAACGGCAACTTTGAACTGCGTGGCATGATCACCGTCAAGGATTTTGAAAAAGCATCGGAATTTCCCAATGCGTGCAAGGACGGTGACGGCAGCTTGCGGGTTGGTGCGGCGGTCGGCACGGGTGCGGATACGCCCGACCGAGTGGCTGCACTGGTCGCCGCGGGCGTCGATGTGGTGGTGGTCGATACAAGTCATGGTCACACGCGTGGTGTGCTGGATACGATTCGTGCCATTCGGAACACCTACACGGACTTGCAAGTTATCGGCGGCAATATTGTTACGGCCGAAGCGGCGCGTGCGCTGGTCGACGCCGGCGCCAACGCAGTGAAAGTGGGCATTGGCCCTGGCTCGATTTGCACGACGCGAATGGTCGCGGGCGTGGGGGTACCGCAAGTCTCTGCGGTGTCGAACGTGGCGGCCGAGCTCGCTGCCAGCGGCGTCCCGCTTATTGCTGACGGCGGCATTCGATACTCCGGCGACATTGCCAAGGCGATCGCCGCGGGTGCGCATTCGGTGATGATGGGGGGTCTGTTTGCCGGTACTGACGAATCGCCTGGACAGGTTGAGCTGTATCAAGGGCGATCCTATAAGTCGTATCGCGGCATGGGGTCGTTAGGCGCGATGGCTGAAACTCACGGTTCGTCAGATCGCTATTTCCAAGATAAAACCGATGAGGTGGAAAAGCTTGTGCCAGAGGGCATCGAGGGCCGCGTGCCGTACAAAGGCTCGCTGCTAGCGATTATTCACCAGTTGTTGGGAGGGGTGCGTTCGGCAATGGGCTACACCGGTAGCCATACGATTGAAGAGATGCGGACGAAGCCTGAGTTTGTGCGCATTACCAACGCGGGCGTGCAGGAAAGCCATGTGCATGACGTGACGATCACCAAAGAGGCCCCTAATTATCGGTCGAGCCGTTAGTCGTTCGCTAGCGCGTGGTGAGCGGCGGTGTGTAAGTAAAAGAGTGTGCGTGGTCGGGTCAATCGAGCACGCTCGCCGCATTGATGTTTAACTTCTTGTCCGGAGTCCGCATGAGCCAGCCTGATATTCACGCTTCCCGTATTCTTATACTGGATTTTGGGGGGCAGTACACGCAGCTAATCGCGCGTCGTGTCAGAGAGGCGGGCGTCTTCTGTGAGATCCATCCTTGGGATATCACGGACGCGGAGGTGGCGGCGTTTGGCGCGGATGGCATTATTTTATCAGGCGGCCCCGAGTCCGCGATTGGTGACGACGCGCCGGTGGCGCCGTCCAGCGTGTTTGAGTCAGGCGTACCGGTGCTCGGCATTTGTTATGGCATGCAGACCATGGAGGCACAGTTAGGCGGTGCGGTTGAAAGTGGCCATGATGCCGAATTCGGTTACGCGATGCTCGACGTGGTGGGCCCGTGCGCGATACTTGACGGCCTGAACGATGCCGACAGTATCGACATGCCGGCGCTGGATGTCTGGATGAGCCATGGTGACCGCGTCACCGCGATCCCTGAGGGATTTGCCACCGTCGGTCGCTCCGATAACGCGCCGATTGCCGCCATGTGTGACGCATCGCGCCGTTTCTTCGGGGTTCAGTTTCACCCGGAAGTCACACACACCAAACAGGGCCAGGTTATTTTGTCGCGCTTCATTCACGATGTGTGCGGGTGTGCGCCGTTGTGGACATCGGCCAATATTATTGACGACAGCATCGCCCAGGTGCGCGAGAGCGTCGGGGATGACCACGTGCTGCTGGGATTATCCGGTGGGGTCGATTCCTCCGTGGTTGCGGCGCTGTTGGCGCGAGCGATTGGCGATCAGCTGACCTGCGTGTTTGTCGATACCGGCTTGCTGCGCCATGAGGAAGGCGATCAAGTCATGGAGACGTTTGCTCGAAACATGGGCATCAACGTTATTCGCGTCAATGCCGGCGATCGCTTTTTCAACGCATTGGCGGGTGAAACGGATCCAGAGGCCAAGCGAAAAATTATTGGGCGACTTTTTATCGAAGTGTTTGATGAGGAGGCGCAAAAAATCCCTGGGGTTAAGTGGTTGGCGCAAGGCACGATTTACCCGGACGTAATCGAGTCAGCGGGGGCTAAAACCGGTAAGGCCAAAGTGATTAAGTCACACCACAACGTGGGCGGATTGCCGGAAAAAATGAATCTTAAGCTCGTCGAGCCGTTGCGTGAATTATTTAAGGATGAAGTGCGTCGCTTGGGAATCGAGTTAGGCTTGCCCGAAGAAATGGTGATGCGTCATCCCTTTCCAGGCCCAGGTCTTGGCGTACGGATTTTGGGCGAGGTCAAAAAAGAGTATGCCGACGTGTTGCGTTTAGCCGATCATATTCTGATCAGCGAGCTTCGCGCCCACGATCTTTACGATGATGTCAGCCAAGCCTTTGCGGTCTTTTTGCCGGTGCGCTCGGTGGGGGTGGTTGGTGATTACCGAAGTTATGATTGGGTCATTTCCCTTCGCAGCGTGAATACCATCGATTTTATGACGGCGCATTGGTCACGCCTGCCCTATGATTTTTTGGATGTAGTGTCGCGCCGAATCATTAATGAAGTCGATGGCGTAAGTCGCGTCACGTACGATATTTCCAGTAAACCACCCGCCACCATCGAATGGGAGTAGGCGCGGCGCGGTGTCACGGCTGTTGTCCCGATCCTCGAACGGCGGCCGGCAAGATAAATCGCTGCATGAATCGGTCTCGGAACTGATTGCGCGTGCGTCCGTCGCTGTAGTTGCCCGCATTGATCATAACGGTGAGTGCGTAGGCGGGGACCACAAAGAGCAGCTGTCCACCATTGCCGCTGGCATAAAACGTCTCGATCGGTTCCTCGTCCACGACAAACGTCTGTCGCCACCATGCGTAGCCATAATCATTGGTTCGGTTTAGCGATGCGTGTGGTTGAAACGATTTTTCCACCCATGCTTTGGACACAATCTGCTGATCGTTAAAGCGTCCCTGATTGAGATAGAGTTGACCGATTTTGAGGAAATCGCGCGGTCGTAGGCGCAGCCCTCCGCCCATGTAGGCGCGGTGATCGGGTGCGAGATTCATTTGGTAGTACGTAATGCCAAGTGGCTGCGCCAACGCGTCATGGAAAAAGCGCGGCAAACGTTGCTGGGTGGCCCGTTCGATGGCGCCACCGATCACGTTTAACGCGCCGGTACAGTAGACGCCCGCGGCGCCCGGATCGCGCACCATCGGTAGCGAGAGGGTGTAGCGTCGCCAATCGGGTTGCTCACGTTGGTTTTGCATCACGTTTTCGTTGCCGACGTTGCTTTCATCGTCATCGTCACAGTCAAAACCCGATGACATGGTGATCAAGTGATGAAGCGTCATGTTTGCTTTGCGTGGGTCGGCGTTCGCAAACTGATCGACGCCCCCAAACAGCGGGTAAACGCGCTCGTATTCGTTGGCAAGATAGCCCTGATGAATAGTCGCCCCCAATAAGACGGACGCAATGGTTTTACCCGCCGAGCGAGAATCATGGGGTGTTTCGCGGTCGTATCCATGGAAATACTCTTCCACCACGAGCTGTCCACGGTGGGCGATCAGCACAGAGTGGATGTAAGGCTGGCGGAGCCCGGTGGGCGTAAATGTGGCGATTTCGTTAATCAGCTCGCCAAGCAAGGTGGCATCGAGGCCTGAGTCGTTAGGCCGAGCGGTGAGCCAGCCATCGTTCAGCTGCGGCGGCTGCGGCAGCGTGTCGAGCGCGAGCGGCAAGCGTCGCGGGTAAAATCCCGGTGCAGTCGGCTGTTCACGCCGCGTAAATTCCAGTGTGTTTCCGGTGCGCCCAAACACGAGGGCAAAGCGCTGTCCGGGTTCGAGCACATCAGCCCGCGCGAGCGTATCGCCATCAGCGTTAAGGAATTCGATGTGTTGGTCGGTGATGGTCGCGGAAGCGATGCGGAAGAACACACCAAAATTGCGCTGTGGATTACGTAAGAAACTGCGGTAGGTCACGCGTTGTTGGGCATCAACACGCCCGTCACGCAACGGAATATTCAGCGACACATCGTGGCGGAACGGCCGGATGTGCCCGGCAAAGGCATAATCGCCAGCCGGTCGGAGCGTGACGGGTGTGGCGATCGGGTAGCTCTCTATCGCACCGGGTGGTTGAATCCAGTGCCCTTGAATGGGGGCCGTAGTGGACGACTGGTGACCGATAAATTGGCCTTGATCGGCAAACGAGAACGACCATTCGATGGGGCCGTCTTCGATGTGGGTTTGCGTCACACGAACAGAATCCCCTTGATGGCGCGCGAACCAGCCGGCGGCAGAACGAACCAACGTGAGCGGGCCTTGTCGGGTGGGGCCAAATTGGCGTTCTGAGACCCAGAGGCCTTCCCATGCGGTGTCGGGCTTAAAGTCGGTTTGCGCGGCGGCAGCTGGCGCTGCGAGCAGGGCAAACAGCAACAGAACGGCGCCGTGTTTTAGGGTCGGTGTGTGACGCTGTGGAGGGTGATTCATCAGTGGTTTCCTACCTGGGTTTGACGCAGCGTGAGCCAGTTGACAATGGCGGGGGCGCCGCCGCGCAGGTTGTTCTCGAGCAGCGTGCAGGCGCTGCCCAGATCGTTGTCACCGAGCGCATGTAAAATTCGCTCGTGTTCGTCGCCCGCCGTAAAGACATTCGTCGTTTCGCGGAATAAGGCGTACTCGTACCGTCGGGTTCGATCAATAAACTGATCGATAAGCGTGAGCAAAACCGTATTCGGGCACGTTTCGATAAGCGTCCGATGCCAGGTATTATCCAAATCAATGGCCTGTGAGGCCGTTGAGGCTCGCTGCATGTCGGTGTTGAGTTGATGCAATGTCGCCAGGCGTGTGGGCGACGGAATACCCGCCAATTTGAGGGCAGGCGGATCGAGCAGAGGCCGAATGTCGTACACGTGCTGAAATTCTGTCAGCGTTAAGGGGGCGACAAAGAAACCCCGTCGTGATTGAGTGGTGACGATGCCCTCCGCCACAAGGCGCCCAAGGCCTTCCCGTAGCGGGGTTCGGCTCACCCCCAGCGTTTGGGCAAGACGGACTTCGTTGATGCGTTCGCCATCGGCGAGTAGTCCCTCAACGATCATGTTCCGAACGGCACTCGCGGCTTGATCGCTAATATTCTGTGGGTTTAATTGCATACTGTATACAGTTTAGCAAAAAAACGTGTCATTGGCGATCCCGAGCGGTCGGGCAAGATCGCCTGTGGGCTGATCCTTTTTGAGTAGAAAACGACTCAATAGTTGCTTTTTCAAAATATAATGAGTAGTAATATGCGCAATAAGGTATTATCGTATAAATCGTTATTGAGACGAATTTAGCGCAATCAAGCAAATGCAACTACAATGAGAATGATATGGCTCAATATGAAGAATTGACTACTGCGTCCCCAGAGGCCGTGGAGCGCGTCTTAGGGCGGCGTCTCGAGCAGTTGCGGCTGGCGAAGAACATCAATCAAACCACCCTGGCAAACGAAGCCGGTGTGTCACGACGAACGATAACGCGCCTCGAGAACGGGCAGGGTACATCGTTGGACACATTGATACGCGTGATGAAAGCACTCGGCGTTGTGCATCGATTCGACACGCTTTTGCCCGACCCGTCGGTTCGCCCGATCGATCGCGTGCGACGAAAAGGTAAAGAACGTCAACGAGCACGTGAAGTGACGGCCTCGCGGTCAACCGCGTCGTGGCAGTGGCAGGATGAGGGTTCTGAGTCGTGACCGACGCGCGCGTGCGCCTATGGGGGCGCGATATCGGCGCGGTGTCGTGGCTGCCCGAGCGGGAGGTGGGCGTGTTTCAATACGCGCCGGAGTTCATTGGTAGCGGTATTGAAGTCGCGCCCGTTACGATGCCGCTGCGGGCCATGCCTTACGAATTCACGACGTTACCCCGAGAGACGTTTCGAGGTTTGCCAGGGCTGTTGGCCGACGCCCTGCCCGATAAATACGGTAATGCGATGATCGATGCATGGCTGGCCCGGCAGGGGCGCCTGCCCGAGAGCTTTAATCCCGTTGAGCGGCTGTGCTACATCGGTGTACGCGGTATGGGCGCATTGGAATTCGAACCCGCCTTGTCGGGTTCGAAGAGCAAGAGTCACACACTAGAAGTGGCCGCCTTAGTGGACCTTGCCAATGCGGTGCTCAGCGAGCGCGCAATGCTTGCCGGCGCGCTGTCTGGTGACGATGACGCGGCGGTGATCGAAGACATTATTCGAGTGGGCACCTCCGCGGGCGGCGCGCGCGCCAAGGCGGTATTGGCGTTTAATGAGCAGACCGGTGAATTTCGCTCGGGTCAGGTGCCGCAAGACGCGGGATTTGGCTATTGGCTCATGAAGTTTGATGGCGTAACCGGCAATCGTGACAAAGAGCTTGTCGACCCGCAGGGTTTTGGATTGATTGAATACGCGTATTCGTTGATGGCCAAGTCGGCGGGTATCGACATGACAGCGTGCCGCGTACACCGGGAGGGTGGACGCGCGCACTTTATGACTCGTCGATTCGATCGGTCCGATACGGGCGAAAAACGCCATATGCAGTCGCTGTGCGCGATACGCCATTTTGATTTTAATCAACCGGATGCGTGGTCGTACGAGCAAGCGATACAAACCATGTTGCTTCTCCATTTACCGATGGGGGATGTGGAACAACAGTTTCGCCGCGCCGTGTTTAACGTGCTCGCGCGCAATCACGACGATCACGTAAAAAACATTGCTTACTTGATGGATAAAGTCGGCGACTGGCGGCTTTCGCCAGCGTTTGATGTGACGTATTCATGGAATCCGTCTGGTGCGTGGACCAGTCGACATCAGATGAGCATTAACGGTAAGCGCGATCACTTTGTGAAGGACGACCTGATTGAACTTGCCCGTCTCGGTGGCATCAAAGCCGCACGCGCAAAACACATCATCGGGCAGGTAAACCAATCGGTTGCTGAGTGGCCCGCGTTTGCCGAAGCCGGTGGCGTTGCGCCCGACGACATTCGGCGTATTCAACAGGCACATCGGCAACTTAGCTCGACGGAGATTCGGCATGGACCGTAGCGATGATCAACGATTTATGCGGGAAGCCTTACGCCTGGCCGAACACGCGGCGCGCGAGGGTGAAATACCGGTTGGCGCGGTTCTGGTCATGGACAATACCATCGTGGGTCGCGGCGCGAATCAGACGATTGCGCTCAACGATTGCACGGCGCACGCCGAAATCATGGCGCTTCGAGATGCAGGCGCGCGGTTGAATCAACATCGGTTTGCCGATGCGACGCTGTACTGCACCCTCGAACCGTGTGCGATGTGTGCGGGCGCGATGTTGCATGCTCGAATTGCGCGATTGGTGATTGCCGCAGACGACCCCAAAGCCGGCGCGGCGGGTAGTGTGCTCGACGTGCTGGATTTACCCGCGCTCAATCACCGTGTGTTGTTGTCTTCCGGGCTTATGGAAGAGGAGGCCAGCGCGTTGCTCACGACCTTTTTCGCGCGGCGCCGCGACTGTTCGCGCGGCTAGGGCAGTGCGCTCACCTCACCCGCATCACCGTTTTCCTCTTGCTTAACCGGCTCGGGCGTTAAGAATCGTGCACTGGGGTTCAAATCCGACATCGCCCACTCGAGGATGCTGTAATAGCTCTTGATGTTGTCGACATAGATCACCGGCTCCCATCCGCGTGCATAGCCGCGCTTGGTCTGGGTGTACCACTTTTTTTGCGCCAGCAACGGTAGAAATTTGCGTACGTCCTCCCATAAGTCGGGGTTGAGCCCGCCCTTTTGGGTCAGAATGCGTGCGTCTTCCAGATGTAGGAAGCCCACGTTGTAGGCCGCCAGCGCGAAGTAGGTGCGATCCGGTTCGGTAATGCGCTCGGGGAACTTTTTCTTAAGCCGCACGAGATAGCGCGCGCCGCCCAGTATGGACTCGCGCGGATCTGTGCGATCCGCGACGCCCATTTGTTTAGCGGTGGCGCGGGTTAACATCATGAGTCCGCGCACGCCAGTGGGCGACACGGCGTCCGGGTTCCAGTGCGATTCTTGATAACTTTGTGCCGCGAGTAACTGCCAGTCTACTTCGTTGTTCACGCCTGCCTCTTCGAACACCGATCTGTATTTGAGGAGGCGGCCGCGAATGTCGCGAATAAATTTGCGCGTGCCCACATAGTCGAGTGAATGATCGCGGTCGAAATAGCGCGCTTTGAGTTCATCGAGTCGACCCGACTCAGACAGGGTCGCGAGGTAGTCATTCGCCGCATCGCGTAGGCCGGTATCGGGCAGTGTGCGGAAGGCCCAGCCCAGTGGCTCTTCGCTCGACAGGGCGAATCCGGTGCGTAACGAGGGGAAATAGTTGAGATTGATGTCCAGGTCGGTGCTGTCGACAACGGTATATTGCAGTTCTTTATTCGCGACCTGCTGCAGAAGTTCCTCGACCGACGAGGCCTCGGGCATTTCGGTCCACTGCAAAGTCGGATGAAGCAGCTGTAGAGCCAAGAGTGTTTCGACAAAACTGCTGCCGCCGGTAACGGCAATCTGCCCGGTGAGAATGTCGTCGACTGTGCGTGGTTTCCGCTGGCCCATGCGGTAAACCAACACCTGATCCACCGTTTGATAGGGATCGCTGAACGCGAACTGGGCGGCGCGTGACGGTGTGATCGTTAACCCCGCAGCGGCCATATCGGCGTCCCATGACGCGACATCACCCAAAATGTCCGTAAACTCTTGCGCGTTGTAGAGCGCCAGGTCGACACCGAGGTAGTCGGCAAACCCTTGAGCCAGATCGAATTCGAGCCCGGTTGGGCCGGCCGTGCCGAAATAGTGTGTCGTGGCCGCGTTTCGCGTGACGACGGTGAGGACCCCGGCTTGCTGAACTCGCTCGAGTGAAGACGGCACATCGCTGCACGTGCTCAAAAAGGCACAGGCGTTCATCATCAGCAATGTGAGCGCAAATCGCACGATGGCTTAGCCTCGTTGACGCCATGTGAAAAAAACAGCAAATAGAGTCGTGTCCGGCCTTTCCTATCCACCCCTCATTGCATATCATACCCGCTTCGGGCGGCAAGGACTCCCGACACGGTCACGGAGAGGTACCGAAGCGGTCATAACGGCACCGATTCGAAATCGGTTGGGGGCATAACCGCCCCACGTGGGTTCGAATCCCACCCTCTCCGCCATTGACCTCCGATTAGGACAATGTCAGGCAAATCAAAAAAATAGGCAGTCTATTTCCATGCGGACACGCGACAGCAGCCCCGAAGAAAGGCCTGGAGCAGCAGGGTCCGGCGATTCGTCGCTCCCTCGCGCTCTGGCCGCCGCTCGGTCCGCGCCGGCCACCCGGTCCATCGGGTTCCGCGTATGATCGTTGAGTCCTTTGAATGGCGTTCCGCGGCCATGACCAATCCTGGGTTAGTGCGCAAAGTAAACGAAGACGCGTTTCTCGATGCGCCGCATAAGGGGCTTTGGGTTGTGGCGGATGGTATGGGCGGTCACCAAGCCGGGGACTATGCCAGCCGTCTCATCGTCGAACAGTTGGGTGAAGTCGAAAACAATGCCGAACCCGATGTGTTTCTGGCGACGGTTGAAGAACGACTTCAGCACGTCAACACGGCGCTTTACGAGAAAGCGCAAAACGCGGCAAGCACCATCGGTAGCACAGTCGTGGCCCTATTGGCGTTTAATCGCTACTGCTTGTGCCTATGGGCGGGCGACAGTCGTGTCTATCGTTTGCGCGACGGGCAAGTCGAGCAGATCACTCGCGACCACAGTCAAGTTGAGGAGCTCATTGCGCTTGGCGAAATTGCGCGTGAGGACGCTGAGAAACACCCGATGTCCAATGTGATTACCCGCGCCGTGGGAGGCTCCAGCACGCTCAATCTCGATGCAAATTTGCAGCCGCTTCGCAATCGCGACCGCATCATGTTGTGCAGCGATGGCCTGTACAAGGACATTAGCCGAGAAGAAATTCTGGATGGCCTCAATCAAAGCGATCCTGAGCGCGCCTGCAAACGACTTGTGGAATTGGCGCTGCGCGGCGGTGGCGGCGACAACATTTCGGTTGCCGTGATCGATTTCTTGTCGACGCATTCAGGCTGACGGATGGCAGACAAACACCTGTATCGAGTGACCTTCGCTTCGCAGGGCAAAACATACGAGGTGTATGCCCGCAATGTCGAGCACGGCACATTATTTGGGTTTGTCATGATCGAGGAGCTTGTGTTTGGCGAGCGCACCCAGCTTGTCGTTGATCCCGCCGAAGAAAAAATCAAAGCCGAGTTTGAAAACGTCAAGCGCAGCTATATCCCGATGCATGCGGTGGTGCGCATCGACGAAGTGAATAAGCGCGGCGTCAGTAAAATCACTAATAATGGCGGTGACAATGTGTCGCAGCTACCCGTTCCACTTTACACGCCGGGCGACAAAAGCGAGTGATGCACTACAACGAAACGGGCCGATGCGTTTCGCCTACCTAGGAAGCGGCAGCAAGGGTAACGCGTGTGTTATCGAGGCCGGGCGCACACGAGTATTGCTCGACTGTGGTTTTTCGATTAAAGAAACCGTACGACGCTTGGCCCGCCTTGCGCTTGAGCCGCGCGATCTCACTGCGATTATGGTGACGCACGAACACTCCGACCATATCGCCGGCGTGGGAGGACTTGCGCGACGCTACGATCTGCCGGTTTATATGACGCCGGGCACGCATGCCTCAAATAAAGCCGGTGAGCTACCTGTGCTCCATCTGGTGAACAGT
Organism: Pseudomonadota bacterium; assembly: GCA_039028935.1. Taxonomy (NCBI): domain Bacteria; kingdom Pseudomonadati; phylum Pseudomonadota; species Pseudomonadota bacterium. Next base: position 198,310 of record JBCCHD010000001.1, read on the forward strand.
CATAGCCGTTTCGAACTCGGCGAGTTGGCGGTGCAGCCGGTGCCAGTGCCACATGATGCGAAGGAGCCGTGTCAGTACGTGTTCTCACATCAAGGACTAAGACTCGGCATACTCACTGATGTGGGTCACATTACACCGTTCATTGAGCGCCATTATGCGCGTTGCGACGCGCTTGTCGTGGAATGCAATCACGATCGCGAGATGCTGCACACCGGCCCGTACCCGCCGCGACTCAAGCAGCGCGTAGGTGGACAGTATGGGCATCTCAATAATGAACAGGCCGCCACGCTGTTGCGGACCGTGGATTTTCGCCGACTTAAAATGGTGATGGCCGTTCACATCAGCGAAAAGAACAACTGTGTCCACCGCGTGCGCCGCGCGCTTGAGTCCGTTTTGCCCCAGCCGGCGCCGCATGTCGAGCTGGCGGATCAAAACGACGGCACTCCCTGGTGGTGTCTGCGCACGCTTGCACAATCGCCGCCTAATTCTATTGAACTCGCGTCACCACAGGTAGAGCACTCATGCTGACCATCCACGGAGCGCCAGGTGTATCTGGCTTTCGTCTACAGAAACTGAATCAAACGCTGACACACTTGGCGCCCGATGCACGTATCGAGTCGTCTCGCTTTGTGCATTTTGTCGATATCGACGAGGCGCTTACGACCTCCGAAACTGCCCTGCTAACGCGATTGCTGACCTATGGCGATGCGTCGTCGAACGCGGATGCGACCGCCACACTCACCGTCTTGCCTCGCCTTGGAACCGTATCGCCATGGTCGAGTAAAGCCACTGATATCGCCAACAATTGTGGTCTAAGTAAGGTCAAGCGCATGGAGCGCGGTGTCGAGTACGTGATTCACGGCTTGACGCCCGAAGCCCCTTCGTTCGAAGCGATTACCGCCGTGCTCCACGATCGCATGACGGAGACGGTGATCGTGGGTGATGTGGTCGCTGAACAGCTCTTTGCGCACAGCGATCCGGCGCCGTTGGTGACGGTGCCTTTGGTCACAGAAGGTGTGGACGCTCTGGTCAGAGCCAATCGTGATATGGGTTTGGCGCTGTCTGATGACGAGATCGACTATCTTGATCATCACTATCAGCGTATGCAGCGCGATCCGACCGATGTTGAGCTCATGATGTTTGCGCAAGCCAACTCCGAGCATTGCCGGCACAAAATTTTTAACGCGGATTGGACCATCGACGGGGTCGCGCAGGACAAGACGCTATTTCAAATGATTCGCAACACTCATGAGCAATCGCCTGATCGCGTGTTATCGGCGTATTCAGACAATGCCGCAGTGATGAAGGGTAGCGTGGGTAAGCGTTTTTTTGCGCAGGCAACCACGGGGCAATACGCGGCGATCAACGAAAACATCGATATCCTCATGAAGGTTGAGACACACAACCATCCAACCGCCATTTCGCCGCACCCGGGCGCGGCAACCGGCAATGGCGGAGAAATTCGTGATGAGGGTGCGACCGGGCGTGGCGCCAAACCCAAAGCCGGACTCACCGGGTTTTCGGTGTCCCATCTGCGCATTCCGGGCCTTGAGCAGCCCTGGGAGGGACCGGAAAACAAATCGTCGCGAATCGCCTCGCCTTTGCAAATCATGCTGGAGGGGCCGATCGGCGGTGCGGCGTTCAACAATGAATTTGGTCGGCCTAATTTAACGGGCTACTTTCGTACGCAAGAACAGGTCGATGGCCAAAATACGGTGCGTGGTTATCACAAACCCATCATGATCGCCGGCGGCTTGGGGAACATTCGTCGTGATCATGTGCACAAGTGCGATATTCCAGCGGGTTCGCATGTGGTCATTATCGGCGGCCCGGCCATGCTGATCGGCTTGGGTGGCGGCGCCGCGTCATCAATGAGTTCGGGCCAGAGCGAGGAGGACCTCGATTTTGCTTCCGTTCAGCGTGATAACCCGGAAATGGAACGTCGAGCCCAAGAGGTGATCGATCGCTGCTGGGCGATGGGCGAGGACAATCCCATCCTGCTGATCCACGATGTGGGTGCGGGTGGATTGTCTAACGCGGTGCCTGAAAGCATCGACCATAGCGGTTTGGGTGGCACGCTCGACCTGCGTGAGGTGCCGAACCTTGATCCGGGTATGTCCCCGATGGAAATCTGGTGCAACGAAGCGCAAGAGCGTTACGTACTGATCATTGCACCAGACAGTCAGTCACGCTTTGATCAACTGTGCCATCGTGAGCGTTGCCCAGCCGTGCGACTTGGCATTACGACCGAGGCGCGCCAGCTCGTGCTCAACGACTCAGAGTTTGATGCAACGCCCGTCGACATGCCGATGGACGTGTTACTCGGCAAGACCCCGCGCATGTCGCGTGTCGCGACCCATCACGCAAAACACAGCGATGAGCTTGATCTGTCTGGTCTGGATTTGTCGGATGCCATTGAACGGGTGTTGTCACTGCCTGCCGTGGCCGATAAGTCGTTTCTCATCACGATTGGCGACCGATCGGTCGGCGGACTGTGCAGTCGCGACCAAATGGTCGGGCCTTGGCAGGTGCCGGTGGCTGATGTTGCCGTGACGCTGGCCGATTTCGAGGGGTACGCCGGCGAGGCCATGGCAATGGGAGAGCGCACACCGATTGCGGCGATCAACGCGGCCGCATCGGGGCGGATGGCGGTGCTCGAGACCATAACCAACTTAATGGCTGCCGACATCGACACGCTGGGCGATATTTGTCTGTCCGCGAATTGGATGGCGGCGGCAGGACATGCGCACGACGATGCGGATCTTTACGCCACCGTGCGCGCGGTGGGCGAGGAGTTATGCCCTCAGCTGGGCATTGCCATTCCGGTGGGCAAAGACTCCCTGTCGATGAAAAGCACCTGGACGGATACGCGCGCGCAGTCACACGAAGTGGTCGCGCCAATTTCACTCATTGTGTCCGGATTTGCGCGGGTAGACGATGTACGCAATACCCTGACGCCCCAGCTTGTTGATCGTGCCGATACGGAGATTGTCATGCTCGATTTCGGTGCTGGCCGTCAACGCCTTGGTGGCTCGGCGCTGGCGCAGGTGTACGGTGGTCTGGGTGGTGAGACGCCCGATGCGCCCCAGCCGGATCTGATCAAAGCGATCTTCGCAACCCTACGCGAATTGCGGGCGCAACGTCTTATTCTCGCCTATCACGATCGCTCGGATGGCGGACTGCTGGCGGCGCTCGCCGAGATGTCGTTCGCCTCGCGTCTCGGTTTGGATGTTCCAGTGCCGGATGATCACGACGCGATGCTGCGCCATCTTTTCAATGAAGAAGCGGGTTGTCTTATCCAGATCGATACGGCTTTGATCGACCGGGTGGTTGGCGTGTGCGCCAAACACGATGTGGCACACGTGCTGCACCGGGTTGCGGTGTGCCGTCAGGACCATATGGTGCGGTTGGTAACGAAGCAACAAGTCGCTTTGTTTGAGCGTTCGTTGCTTGATTTGCAGCGCACCTGGTCAGCGACCAGCTATCATCTTCAGGCGCTTCGCGACAACCCCGATTGTGCTGCGCAGGAGCACGCCCGTTTTGATCATTATGATCCTGGACTTCAAGCTGCGTTGACGTTCGATCCCGATGAAGATGTGGCGGCACCGTTGATTGCCACTGGCGCACGCCCAAGGCTCGCCGTGCTGCGAGAGCAGGGTGTCAATGGCCAGGTTGAGATGGCCGCCGCCTTTAGCCGTGCTGGTTTCGACTGTGTCGACGTGCATATGAGCGATTTGGCTGACGGCGCGACGCTGGACGGGTTTTCGGGTTTGGCCGCTTGCGGCGGTTTTTCCTACGGTGATGTGCTGGGCGCCGGGGAAGGCTGGGCCAAGACCGTGTTGTATAACGCCACGGTTCGCGACGCATTCGAACGATTTTTTGCGGCCCCCAACACCTTTGCGCTCGGCGTTTGTAATGGGTGTCAGATGATGGCGACTCTACGCGATATTGTGCCCGGCGCTGCACATTGGCCGCGATTTTTGCGCAATCGCTCCGAACAATACGAAGCGCGCGTCGTGAATCTTAAAGTGACCTCCAGTCCGTCTATCCTCCTCCATGGCATGGAAGGGTCGGTGATCCCCGTCGTGGTGTCACACGGGGAAGGGCGTGCGGCGTTTATTGATGCCGATCAGCGTGCGAAGGCACAGGGACATATCGTGGCGCAATACGTCGACAATGCCCGGCAAACGACATCGCGCTTTCCCGCTAATCCGAATGGATCGGAATTAGCGGCCGCCGGTTTTTGCAGCGAGGACGGTCGAGTCACGATCATGATGCCCCATCCCGAGCGCGTGTTTCGCACCGTGCAAAACTCCTGGCATCCGGCTGCTTGGAATGAAGACGGGCCCTGGACTCGGCTATTTCGTAACGCGCGCCATTGGCTCGGCTAATGCGTCTCGATCGCGCTCGATGTTTCGGCGCGCAGAGACGGCTGTGGTGGGTGCGATCTGTGCGTTGAAGGGTCGTTTGGCGCGTGGTTTAGTCGCCGAATACTTGACGCCGCAACCATTCGAAAAAATTCATGGGTCGCTCTTCCTCAACGTCCAGATCCAGTTGCACCAGCTCCTCGGCGTCGTATAACAGCGACGCGGACTGCATGGCCACTTCGGGGGAAGCATTGGGTGCAGCGACATGATAAAACTCGCCGCGGCTTACCGACGTTTTACCGGAATTGTTATTGAGGGCGATCACGCCGTTGAGCACCCCCACATAAAGCCCGGGATCGAGCGGGCGACCGTCGCGTATAACGCGACAGGACTGGCGAGCGCAAACACGCGCGGAAAATGAGGCGTCCTCCAGGGCAAGCGTGGCAACCGCCGTATTCACCGACAGACGTCGAGTCACTGGATCGCCTGGATCGGCGCCCACATAACGAAACCCACCCTTGATGAGCGTGAGAATAAAGTGCCGGTCTGACCCACCCGCATCCGGTGCCTGTTCAATGTGCAATCGACTGTTCGGTATAAGCGTGAGTAGTGCGCCATCGGTGAGAGCGAACACTGCCGTGGCGTCGGCATCGGTTGCAATCGCGTCCCCTTCGAATACCGGTTCATCCACCGCAAGCGGGCGGCTGGTCTCGTGTGAGTCGGCGGCCACGACCCGCTGTGTGACTTGGCGCACCGTGCCAGCCACCGCATTGGGTGCGTTTTGGGGCGCCGGCTCGGTTGATTGCGTATCCGACGTCGGCGCCGTTGCGTCGCGCGATGGGGTGGCCGCGGAGACCGGGTTAGACGCGGCGTTCTGAGGTGCTGGGTTGGTCGCTGTCGCCGTCGCGCCGTCGCGCCCGGTTGGGTTGGACGCGGGCTCAGAGGCGGTCGCCGGGGCGGACGCCGGCGGCGCCACGGACACGGGTGCTGGCGCGTCGGGATAAACCACCAGCGACAGCTCATCGCCTAACCGCATGACGGTGTCCAGGCCGCGTGGAAAGGCATCGGGATTCAATGCGACGATATCCGCCGCGACATCCGTCCAGCGTGCCATTTTGTCTGGGTAGTAGATGGCCACCACGCCATAGAGCGTGTCGCCAGCGCCCACCACGTGGGTGGGTGCTGCCGCGCTGCTCTCGTTGGTCTCGCCTTCGCGTGGGGGCGTAGGGTCAACAGCTTGGGCGCTGGCCAACGTTGCCACGAGCGCCAATGCGACGGCGAGCACAGCGGTTCGTTGCGTCGCCGATGCACGCGGAAGGAGCCGGGCAGGGTGAACCAATGGCGAGCGCATGGGCGAGGTCTAACTCAGGCGTTTGTACTTGATGCGCGTGGGGCCTTCAGCCTCTTTGCCCTTACGCCGTTTGAGGTCATCGGTGTAGTCGGCATAGTTGCCTTCAAACCACTCCACGTGACTGTCTCCTTCAAACGCGAGTATGTGCGTCGCAATACGATCAAGAAACCAGCGATCGTGAGAAATCACCACTGCACACCCGGGGAAGACCAGCAACGCCTCTTCCAGTGCGCGTAGTGTTTCGACGTCGAGGTCGTTAGTCGGCTCATCGAGCAGCAAGACGTTGCCCCCTGATTTGAGTAGCTTGGCCAAGTGAACGCGGTTGCGTTCCCCGCCGGATAACGTGCTGATCTTCTGCTGCTGACCAGTGCCCTTAAAATTGAAACGACCACAGTACGCGCGCGACGGTGTCTGATAATTGCCGACCGTAATGATGTCTTGACCGTCGGAGATCTCTTCGAACACGGTCTTGTTGTCATCCAGTGCATCGCGACTTTGATCGACATAGGCAAGCTGAACACTGTCGCCGATGCGAATGCTGCCCGACGAGGGTGCCTCGACTCCCATCATCATTTTGAACAGCGTACTTTTACCTGCCCCGTTTGGACCAATGACACCAACAATGCCGCCGGGGGGTAACGTAAAATTCATGTCCTCGACAAGCACGCGGTCGTCGAAGGCCTTGCTCACGCCTTCGGCGACAACCACCATGTCGCCCAAACGTGGGCCCGGTGGGATGTAAATTTCTTGCGTCTCGTTGCGTTCTTGAAATTCTCGAGACGACATTTCGGCAAACTGTTTGAGGCGCGCTTTGGACTTGGACTGTCGACCGCGCGCATTTGATCGCACCCACTCGAGTTCAGCCTGCATGGCTTTGCGTCGTGCGTCCTGCTGTTTCTCTTCATTTTTGAGCCGATTTTCTTTCTGCTCAAGCCATGACGAGTAGTTGCCTTCCCAGGGGATTCCGTGGCCGCGATCGAGCTCAAGGATCCAGCCCGCCACATTGTCCAAAAAGTAGCGGTCGTGCGTGACCGCAATCACCGTGCCTGGGTACTCTTCTAAAAAGCGCTCAAGCCACGCGACCGATTGCGCATCGAGGTGGTTGGTAGGCTCGTCCAGCAAGAGCATGTCGGGTTCGGACAAGAGCAAACGACATAACGCGACACGGCGTTTTTCGCCGCCCGACAGGCGGCTCACGTCCGCGTCCCAGGGTGGCAAACGCAGCGCGTCGGCGGCCACGTCCAATTTGCGCTCGAGTTCCCAGCCGTTGCACGCATCGATGGCGTCCTGAAGTTTTCCCTGCTCCGCCATCAGGTCGTCCATTTCGCTGTCGGTCAGAGATTCGCCGAATCGCATGCTTACTTCTTCAAACTTTTTCAACAAGTTAGCGGTCTCTGCCACGCCTTCTTCGACATTGCCACGGACGTCCTTGTTTTCGTCGAGACCGGGTTCTTGCTGCAAAAAACCGATTTTAATCCCCGGTTGCGGGCGCGCTTCGCCGTCGAACTCCTTGTCGAGGCCCGCCATGATTTTGAGTAGTGAAGACTTGCCGGCCCCATTGAGGCCCAGCACGCCAATTTTGGCGCCCGGGAAAAAACTCAGTGAGATGTCGCGAAGAATCGTGCGTTTGGGCGGCACGATCTTCGAAACACGGTTCATGGTATAGATAAATTGCGCCATTATGTTGCCTGTTGAAGAGATGGATGTGTGGCATTATTCGCTTTCTTGCGGGCGATGCCAATAGCCTTGCCTACAACAGATACACAGCGGCTCAATTGATATGCCCGTTTGGGAAGTTTAGGGCCGAAAACACGAGGTGCAACACACGCCATGCTGAGCAAAACAAACAACGTACGCGACTTCGATCCGGAACTCATCGTCGCGATTGATGCCGAACGGGCACGCCAGGAAGCCCATATCGAACTCATTGCTTCTGAAAACTACGCAAGCCCTCGAGTCATGGAACTGCAAGGTTCGGTGCTAACCAACAAATATGCCGAAGGGTACCCCGCTAAACGCTACTATGGCGGATGCGAGCATGTCGATGTGGCGGAGCGTCTGGCCATTGAGCGCGCATGCGCCCTGTTCGGTGCACGCTATGCAAATGTACAGCCGCACAGTGGCTCGCAGGCGAATGCCGCGGTGTTTTTTGCCTTACTCGAACCCGGTGACACCGTGCTGGGCATGAGCCTGGCGCATGGCGGTCACTTAACGCATGGCGCGAGCGTGAACTTTTCGGGAAAATTATTTAATGCGGTTCAGTACGGCGTGCGAGATGAAGACGGATTGATCGATTATGACCAAATCGAAGCACTCGCCAAGGAGCATCAACCCAAGCTCATTGTCGCCGGATTTTCCGCGTACTCCCGAACCATGGACTGGGCGCGCTTTCGCGCCATCGCCGATGAAGTCGGGGCCTATCTTCTGGTTGACATGGCGCATGTCGCCGGCCTGATTGCCGCCGGGCTTTACCCCAATCCGTTGCCGCACGCCCATGTTTGCACGACGACTACGCATAAGACTCTGCGTGGTCCACGTGGTGGCCTGATTTTGTCCAACGCCGATGAGTCCATAACCAAGAAGTTTAACTCGCTGGTGTTTCCAGGCACGCAAGGTGGCCCGCTAATGCATGTGATTGCGGCCAAAGCGGTCGCATTCAAAGAAGCGCAAGATCCGCTGTTTGTAGACTATCAAAAACAGGTGGTGGCCAATGCCAGCGCCATGGCGTCTCGATTGCAGTCTCGGGGCTATAAAATCGTATCGGGCGGCACCGACAACCATCTATTTTTGGTCGACCTGATTGGCATGGAAGTGACCGGTAAAGATGCGAGTAACGCTTTGGGTGAGGCGAACATTACGGTGAACATGAACACCGTTCCGAATGATCCGCGCTCACCGTTCGTGACCAGTGGATTGCGCATCGGCACGCCGGCCATCACCACGCGCGGTTTCAAGGTTCCAGAAGCCGAACAAATCGGTGACTGGATTGCCGATGTGGTTGATGCGCTTAATAGCGGCGATGCGTCGAACGAAATTTCGCGCGTGAAATCGGAAGTGGGTGAGCTGTGCGGTCGCTATCCGGTCTATGCGTCGGGTTAGACGCATTGCTGGATCGGCTGTACTGGTGCATCAGCCGGTGAGGGTGGGTCATGCCCGCTGCGCTAACTCGGCCAGTCACAGGTACTAAACCATGCACTGTCCTTTTTGCGGGAACCTCGAAACGAAAGTGAACGATTCGCGGCTTGCTGCCGAAGGCAATCAAGTGCGCCGGCGGCGTGAGTGTTTAGCGTGCGCAGAACGGTTTACTACGTTTGAGTCGGCTGAACTGGTGATGCCCTATCTGGTCAAAAGCGATGGTCGACGTGAGCCGTTTAATGAACAAAAGTTGCGTTCGGGTATTGTCAAAGCGTTGGAGAAACGACCCGTTGCCGCGTCGGATATCGAAGTGGCTGTCAACCACATCACACATCAGTTGCGCACGGCAGGCGAGCGTGAGCTGCCGTCGCGACGTGTGGGCGAGCTGGTGATGCAGGAGCTGCGCCAACTTGATGATGTGGCCTATGTTCGATTTGCGTCGGTGTACCGACGCTTTCAAGATGCCGCGGAATTTGCTGAAGAAGTCGAGCGACTGCAAGAGAGCAGTAGCGCGACAGATGAACAGCTTCCGCTGTTACCCAACAAGTAGTCTGTCATGACCCTACGACGCTTTCCGGTTCGCCCTACGCGCGTTCATTCAGCCACGCCGCGCTTGCCGTCTGTTTATAAGACGCGCGTTTCCCGGTCCTCATCGCCGCGTAAACGGTCATGACAACCGGATCCACAGAGATTGATCGTAAGCGCGATGCGTTCAGCCCGACGGACGAGGCTTTTATGCGCCGCGCCCTCGCGCTGGCGAGATTGGCGGCGTACTCGGTGTCGCCCAATCCCAGCGTTGGGTGCGTGCTGACTCGAGCTGACGCGATTGTCGGCGAAGGTTGGACCCAGCCGCCTGGTGGCGCACATGCCGAAATCAAAGCGCTTTCGACATGCACCGATCCGCGAGGCACTACCGCGTATGTCACGCTGGAGCCGTGCGCCCATACGGGCCGAACGGGACCTTGCTGCGAGGCGCTTATCGAAGCGGGCGTCGCGCGCGTGGTGGCCGCCATTGAAGATCCATTTGAGGCGGTACGTGGCCGAGGGCTGGCGCGACTGCGGGAAGCGGGTGTGGATGTTCAGCTTGGCTTATTGGCCGATGAGGCTCGTCGACATCACGCTGGGTTTCTAACCCGTGTCGCGACCGGGCGACCATTTGTGCGAGTGAAAATCGCGGCGAGTCTGGACGGCGCCACCGCGCTGTCTAACGGTGAGAGCAAATGGATAACCGGGGAAGCCGCTCGGCGTGATGTGCACTGGCTGCGCGCTGCGAGCGATGCAGTGGTGACCGGAGTGGGGACGGTGATAGCCGATAACCCGATGCTGACCGCGCGACTCGATCAGTCGCACACCGAGCCGTTGCGGGTAACTCAACCTCGCGCCGTGCTGTTGGATAGCGACTTTAGTTCACCACCGCAGTCGAATCTCCTCCAGCGCGATTCGTTGGTGTTCACGGCACCCGACACTGACGTGCCGGCGGGCGCGTTCGAACAGGCCGCATTACCACGCGCTGGTCGTGGCCTGGATCTTGGTGCATTGCTGGATGAGTTGGGACGTCGACAGCACAACGAGGTGTTAGTCGAAGCGGGACCGAGGTTAACCGGTGCGTTTATCGAGGCGCGCTTGTTGGATGAACTCATTGTGTACCAGGCACCGCGTCTGATGGGCGCGGGTGCGCGTACTATGGCGAATATTGGACCGTTTAGTTCGATGGACGACGTGATTCAATTGACGCCGGTGGCGTCGGAGCGGGTCGGGGACTGCACTAAGATGACGTTTACTCGATCGGACTGAAGATAAACAAAGAGGCGCTATGTTTACCGGCATTATTCAAGATTGTGGAAAAATCTCGGGGCTTGTGGAGCGCGGCGGTGACGTGCGTCTCACGATCGCTACGGACCAGCTCGATATGCGTCGCGTGGGTGTGGGCGACAGTGTGGCGGTGAATGGTGCATGCCTGACCGCGCTGGATCCTGACGACAATGGGTTTAGCGCTGACGTATCGCGCGAAACGTTGGCCGTCACGTCACTGCGTCAGGCGCGTGTGGGCATGTCGGTAAATTTGGAAGCCTCTTTACGTCTCGGCGATGGCTTGGACGGGCACCTGGTGTCGGGTCACGTCGACGCGGTGGCCAAAGTCAAAGGCTTGCGCAACGATGGGCGTTCTTGGCGTGTCCGTATCGAGTTGCCCAAGGCACTCGCACGATTTGTGGCGCCCAAAGGCAGTATTACGGTCGATGGCGTGAGTCTTACGGTGAATGACGTGACCGCGTCGGATTTTGGTGTCAATATCATCCCCCACACGTTTACCCGCACATTGTTTCAGCACTATCGCGTGGGCACTCTGGTGAACTTAGAGGTTGATCTAGTCGCTCGCTACACTGCGCGTTTGCTCGGAAAATAAGGTTCGCCAGCCACTCGGCGAGCCGCCATTGATACGCACTGTTCCTATGACAATACAATTTGATTCCATTGACGCCATTCTCGACGATCTGAAGCAAGGTCGGATGGTCATTATCCTTGATGACGAAGATCGCGAGAATGAAGGCGATCTCATTATGGCCGCGGACCACGTTGAGGCCGAGGACATTAATTTCATGGCGCGCTTCGGTCGTGGTCTGATTTGCCTCACGCTCACACGCGAGCGGTGCCAGCAGCTGCGTCTACCGCTTATGGTCACCGCCACCGATGTGGATGGTTCGACGAACTTCACCGTTTCCATTGAAGCCTCGCAAGGTGTCACCACCGGCATATCAGCGCACGATCGGGCGCAAACGGTAAAGATGGCTGTGGCGCCGGATGCTGTACCCGAAGATCTTTGTCAGCCGGGGCATGTCTTTCCCATCATGGCTCAGCCAGGGGGTGTGCTAACCCGAGCGGGCCACACGGAAGCTGGATGCGATCTGGCGCGATTGGCCGGCTGTGAGCCGGCCGCAGTTATTGTGGAGATACTCAATGATGACGGCACAATGGCGCGCCGCGAGCAGCTGTTCGAATTTGCCAAAACCCACAACCTGCGCATCGGCACTATCGCCGATCTCATCAGCTATCGACTGTCGAAAGAGGAGTCGGTCGAGCGCATCGATGACACGACGATACCGACTGAGTTCGGTGACTTTCGCCTGTTGAGCTATGAAGATCACGTCAATAAATCGGTGCATCTGGCGCTCATCAAAGGCCAGGTGAATGCAGACTTACCCGTTTTGGTGCGCGTGCACGTGCAAGATACGTTGAGTGACGTGCTCGGCGTAACCTGGTCCAGTTTGGGGTGGCCGCTGCGTGATGCGATGAAGCGGATACACGATGAAGGCAGCGGTATCATCATCGTATTACGCGGTCATGAGGGGCCGCGGGACCTTCTCGCGTCGATCCATGCCGGCGAGGCGGGCGTAGGCGGACCCACCAAGGCCAGTGAAGAAGAGATTGCCGATTTGCGCACGTACGGCATCGGCGCTCAAATTTTGCGTGATCTTGATGTGCGTCAAATGCGTGTGCTGAGTGCACCCAAAAATATGGCGGCAATTTCAGGCTTTGGTCTCGAAGTGGTCGAGTATGTGGGATAATCGAATTTTTAGAGGCGCTGCGAGGACAACACAGTGAAAGTGATTGAAGGAGATTTGGTCGCACGAGACGTACCGATTGTGATAATTGCGGGACGCTTCAACGAAGTTATTGTCAATGCGCTTGTCGATGGCGCCAAAGACGCGTTCTTGCGTCACGGCATGAGTATTAGCAACATCGATTTAATCAAAGTGCCAGGCGCTTTTGAAATTCCGTTGGCCGCCAAAGCGGCACTCAGCGATGACCGATATGCTGCTGCGGTGTGTCTTGGTGCGGTGATTCGCGGCGCGACGCCGCATTTTGACTATGTGGCAGGGCAATGCGCTAACGGTCTTCAAAAAGTGCAGCTCGATACCGGCAAGCCCGCCGTGATGGGTGTGTTGACAACCGACACAGTCGATCAAGCGGTTGAGCGGGCGGGCGGTAAAGCGGGCAACAAGGGCGCCGAAGCGGCGCTAGTCGCGCTTGAAATGCTCAACATGCTGGATCAACTCAAAGACTGATGAGTGCCCGCCACGCACAGCAGACGGCGATTCGCCGCCGCAGCCGCGCGCGTCGTCTGGCAATGCAGGCGCTTTACCAGTGGCACATTAACCCGTCGAGCGTCACCGACCTAAAACGTCAGTACACGGAAAAAAAAGAGTATGCCGATGCCGATGCGGACTACTTTGACGAGCTATTGCGGCAAGCGTTGCACGATGTAGAAACCAATTCCGACGCCATTGCGTCCCATGCCGATCGGGAATTAAGTGCGCTTGATCCGCTTGAAATGGCGATCATGATGGTGGCGCTGACCGAGCTGCGACATCATATCGACGTGCCGTATAAAGTGGTGATCAACGAAGCAATCGAGCTGTCACGGCGGTTTGGTGCAACCGACGGTCATAAGTATGTCAATGCGATTCTCGATCGCGCGGCGGCCCAATTACGCGCGGTCGAAAAACGTTAGCAACGACGCGATCAATGATCGTTGCGTGGGTGTTGCTCGAACACGCGATGTGTTCGCACTCGCGCACTTGATCCATACGCGTGCCGCAGTAAACGTGTGCGAGACACGCCCTGTCGAGTCGTTTTCGTCAGACCGCACAGTGTAGGCAGCGATCAGAACAGCGGCATTGGGATTTAGATTACTACGATGAGGTGTTGGCAGCATGGGTGAATTCGATTTGATCCGTGATTTTTTTAGCGACTTAGGCGTCGCGCGCGACGATGTCCTCATCGGTGTTGGTGATGACGGCGCGCTGCTTGAGCCACCGACGGGCAAACAGCTCGTGAGCGTCATGGACACGCTCGTAGAGTCCATTCACTTTCCTCGTAATGCCCCGGCTCGTTCTGTTGGTCATCGTTGTCTGGCAGTCAACTTGAGCGATCTTGCCGCCATGGGCGCCGAGCCGGCTTGGGCGAGCCTGAGTTTGTCCGTGCCGAGCATTGATAGCGATTGGTTGGCCGATTTCACCGCGGGTTTCGCTGAGTGCGCCAAACAACACTCGGTCTCGTTGGTCGGTGGGGATACGGTCAGCGGGCCGCTGGTGGTCACGGTGCAGGTCACCGGTCACGTCGCGCGCGAACGCTGTGTATTGCGCTCCGGCGCTAAACCCGGCGACCAGCTGTATGTTACCGGCACACTCGGGGACGCGGCGGCCGGACTGCGCGCCATGACGCGTGGCAAAGGACACAGCTTTTTAATGGACCGCTTTTTGTATCCCAATGCGCGCGTTGCGTTGGGCAAACGCCTGGGTAGTGTGGCGTCGGCGGCGATCGATATTTCCGATGGATTCGGTCAAGATTTGGGTCATCTGCTCAACGCGTCGGGTGTTGGGGCGGAGGTAGCCTTAGAAGAACTGCCGCTGTCCACTGTGATGAAGAGCGAGTTCTCTGTCGAAGAGGCGCGATATCTAGCGATCAGTGGCGGCGACGATTACGAGTTGTGTATTGCTGTACCGCTTGAACGCATGTCCGAATTTGAAGAGCACTGTGTGTCCGCATTGGTGCCCAGTCAGCGCGTGGGTGAAGTGGTGGCCACGCCAGGACTTCGTTTCACGCTCAACGGTCAACCGCACGCTGTGAATGTCGAAGGACACGAGCACTTTCAGGCGGAGCGCTAGGGTGAGCGGCTCCGACCGCGCCGTGTCGCCGCGCGATGTATTGACCGATCCGGTGATGCTACTGGCTTTCGGATTCGGTTCAGGGCTTTCCCCTAAAGCGCCCGGTACGGTCGGTACCGTGGTCGGCATTCCGTTTGCACTTATGTTAAGCCAGTTGCCACTTTGGGCGGAATGGGCTGCCATTTTACTTATGTCAATTGTCGGCGTGTTTATCTGCGGGTACGCCACAAAAAAGCTGGGTGTACACGATCATGGCGGCATTGTGTGGGACGAAATTGTGGGCTACGTCATCGCCGTTGCGTTCGTTCCAGACGGCGCTTTTTGGTTGGTTGCAGGCTTCGGGTTTTTCCGGGTGTTCGACATCATCAAGCCGTGGCCAATCCGCGAATTGGATCACAGTATCCACGGCGGCCTCGGCATTATGCTTGACGACATTGTCGCGGCTGCTTTTGCCGCGCTGTGTTTGGCGGCCCTCGCGTGGGGGTTACCCCTGATGTAAACCTGCACACCGAGAGCGCTATGTTAGACAAAATTGGCAAGTACATGATCATCAAAGAAGTGGGTCGTGGAAGCACCGGAAATGTCTATCTGTCACACGATCCGTTCTACGGTCGTGATGTCGCCATCAAGGTGTACAACAATACCGCGCAAAGCGAAGAAGACGCCGCTGTGTCGCGCAAAATGTTTTTCAACGAAGCCAATATCGTTGGCATGTTGCAGCACCCCAACATTCTCCCGATTTACGACGCCGGTGAAGAGAACGGCAACTACTACGTGGTTATGGAGCATATCCATGGCGCGCGTACGCTCTCCGCCTATTGCAAACCGGATAATCTTCTGCGCATCAATGATGTGGTACAGATCATTTTTAAATGCGCCAAGGCGCTTCACTATTCGGCCAACCGCGGCGTCGTGCACCGAGACATTAAGCCCAGCAATATCATGCTCACCACCAACAGTGATGTGCGCATTATCGACTTTGGTATTGCCATTGTGAAAAACGCTGAGCATTCACAGATTCGCGGTATCGCCGGGTCTCCCAGCTACATGTCACCCGAGCAAGTGCAGTCTGCCGAGATCACGCAGGTGTCTGACGTCTATTCACTCGGCGCAGTGATGTACGAGCTGCTTACGGGTGTGCGGCCCTTCCGGGCCTCGAATCTGACGAAGTTGCTTCACCAGATTGTCTACGCCAGTGCGCAACCTATGCACACGATTCGCCCTGAGATTCCGGAGATTCTTGAGGAGATCGTGGCAAAAGCGATGTACAAAGACCCGGCCAAACGTTTTCAAAGTGGCAAGGAATTTGCCGCGGCACTGACCCGGGCGTTTCAAGAGCTGAAGGACGACGAAGACCACATTGACAAGCAAGAGCGGTTTGAGCAGCTTCGTCAACTGTCGTTCTTCCATGATTTCTCACACGCTGAAATATGGGAAGTACTGCGCGCCAGCGATTGGCGTACCTATGGTCGAAGCCAGGAAATCGTGCGAGAGGGAGAGCTCGACGACCGCTTTTACATCATCGTTGACGGCCAGGTGGATGTGAAGCAAGCCGGCAACGTGGTCGGTTCGCTGCACAAAGGCGATTGCTTTGGTGAAACCAGTTACGTGACGGCGGCACGTCGAACGGCGACGATCAGTGCGCACAACAAAGTAACGCTTTTGAGAGTCAGCTCAACGTTGCTTGAGCAGGTGTCGACGGCCTGCCAGCTGCATTTTACGAAGACGTTTTTGCGTGCGCTGATCGAACGATTGCAACGTGCGGCCCAGCAGGAAGCGACTCAAACGCGGCTTGAGCGGGAGCGCGCGGCGTTGGCTAAAGAAGCGGCGTCCGCCACAAACTAAATCACGTTCAGCCGGTCGTCTCCGGTTGAGCCTGTTTCACCCCATCAAGCACTCGTGTCGGTGATGACGCCCGCTCGGGCGATGCCGTTAGGCGTTATCGCTAGTCACTCTGAATCAGCGCGTAGGCGGAATGGTTGTGAATAGACTCGAAATTCTCTGCTTCGATGCGGTAAGCCGTAATGCGTGAGTCGTTTTGTAGTTCAACGGCGACGTCTCGTACGAGGTCTTCAACGAACTTGGGGTTGTCGTAGGCTCTCTCGGTGACGAATTTCTCGTCCGGGCGTTTGAGCACGCCGTACACTTCACTGGACGCTTGACGCTCGGCTACGTCGATGAGTTCCTCAAGCCACACAGGCGCGTTGGTGCGGGCGGCGATGGTTAAATGCGTGCGCTGATTGTGCGCGCCGTATTCGGAAATGTCTTTGGAACAGGGGCAGAGGCTGGTGACCGGCACTTGCACTTCCAATGTGATATCGGTGTTGTCTTCGTCGCATTCGCCAGACAGTGTGACACGGTAGTTCATTAGACTTTCGACGCCGGATGCGGGTGCGGTTTTTTTCACAAAATAAGAAAAGCGCG
Organism: Pseudomonadota bacterium; assembly: GCA_039028935.1. Lineage (NCBI taxonomy): Bacteria > Pseudomonadati > Pseudomonadota > Pseudomonadota bacterium. Next base: position 215,253 of record JBCCHD010000001.1, read on the forward strand.
CCTCGATGAATCCACGTGGCGCGTTGAGGCGCTCGCGCATGGCGTGCAGCAGTTCGCCAAACGAATCGGCCGATACGGTGCCGTGTTGTTCCAGCAGCTCAATAAATCGCGACATGTGTGTGCCTTTGACGTCGGGCGGCAGCGACACGTACATGTTGAAGCGTGCGGTCGTTGTCTGATCACCGCTGCGGTCAGCGACACGAACCGGGTACTCAATGTCTTTGATACCGACTTTGTTGATCGGCACGTTGCGAGAGTCCGCGCGGTTTTGCACGTCCTCAATATCGTTCGAATGGGCACTCATCGTGTTTTCGTATCAATCAGAATCGAAGGGTCGGGTGTCGCCGCTTTCATTGAGCAGCACATCCACTTTGGCCTGGGTTTTGGCCAGTATTTTTTCGCATGAATCCCGAAGTTTCATGCCTTCTTCCCACTGTTTCACCGCTTTTTCCAGCGACAAATCGCCGCTTTCCAATTGCTCGACAATGCTCTCTAACTTCTTAAGCGATTGTTCAAAATCGGGTTTTTTGCTGGTTTTTTTGGTGGCCACGCATGCAACTCCGGGTCGGTGGGCGACTAAAGTACACACCCGCGAAACGGGGGTCAATGTGGCGCCGTGAGCGGGCCCATAGCCCCGACGCGGCCAAGACGCCACCCACGGTCCGATGGCAGCGGAAAACAGTGTCTTAGCATTGACTGTACCCGGCAAGAGTGTGACCCATTTGGCGTCGTTTAGTGCCTCGTAAATCGCCAGTGAGTTCGCTACACTTCCGGCGGTATTTCTTTGACCATAAGAGCTCATGGCAAAAACCTACGACGCGTCTAAGATTGAGGTCCTACAAGGCCTTGACCCCGTGCGCCACCGCCCGGGCATGTACACCGACACCGCCCGGCCCAACCACCTCGCACAGGAAGTGATCGATAACAGCGTTGATGAGGCGCTCGAAGGCCACTGCAATAAGATTGCGGTGACGCTGCTCAAAGACGGCGGACTCGAAGTGGCGGATAACGGTCGCGGCATGCCGGTCGATAAGCACCCTAAAATGAAAATACCGGGCGTTGAGTTGATTCTCACGCGTCTGCACGCGGGCGGTAAATTTACAGGGGATAACTACCAATACTCTGGCGGCCTACATGGCGTGGGGGTGTCGGTAGTCAATGCGCTATCCAAACACCTGGAAGTCTGGGTCAGGCGTTCAGGCAAAGAACACAACATGGCGTTTAAAAATGGCAATAAGGCGTCGCCGCTTGAGGTTGTGGGTAAGGTTGGGCAGCGCAACACCGGCACCACTTTGCGCTTTTGGCCCGATCCCAAGTATTTCGATTCGGCCAAGTTTTCGGTAGCCCGACTTAAGCACCTGTTGCGGGCCAAAGCGGTGCTGTGTCCAGGGCTGGAAGTGTCATTCAAGGATGAAAAAAGCGGTGATGCCGAGACGTGGAAGTATGCGCACGGTCTCGACGATTACCTGGATAAGGCGCTCGACACCAAAAAGCGCGTGCCCGTCGATCTGTATTCTGGCGATGTCAGTAAAGAGGGTGAACAGGCCGAGTGGGTGCTTTGTTGGCTGGAAGATCAGGGCGATGCCGTGATGGAGAGTTACGTGAATCTCATCCCCACCAATCAGGGTGGCACGCACGTCAACGGCATGCGGACCGGCCTCACCGAAGCCATTCGCGATTACGCTGAACTGCGTTCGTTGGTACCACGGGGTGTGCGCATTTCGCCCGAAGACGTATGGGATCGGCTGAGCTTTGTGTTGTCGGTGAAAGTTCGAGAGCCGCAATTTACCGGGCAAACCAAAGACCGACTTTCGTCGCGAGAGGTAGCCCCGTTTGTCGCCAACGTGATCAAAGACGATTTCGCTACTTGGCTCAATCAACACGTCGAAACCGGCGACGCGTTGGCGACGATGGTCATTACCAAGGCGCAGCGACGCATCCAAGCCAGCAAGAAAGTTGTGCGCAAAAAAGTTACGACCGGACCGGCGCTACCTGGCAAGCTCGCCGACTGCACGAGTCAGGCGCCTGAGTTATCGGAGCTGTTTTTGGTGGAAGGCGATTCGGCTGGCGGCTCCGCCAAGCAGGCCCGTGACCGTGAAACACAAGCGATCATGCCGCTGCGCGGAAAGATTCTGAATACGTGGGAAGTGTCGCCCAACCAGGTACTCGGTTCGCAGGAAGTTCATGACATCAGCGTGGCGATTGGCGTTGAGCCAGGATCGACCGATATGAGTGGCCTGCGCTACCACAAAATCTGCATTCTCGCCGATGCTGATTCGGATGGGCTGCATATTGCCGCCTTATTGTGTGCGCTGTTTCTGAGGCATTTCAGACCGCTCGTTGAAAACGGGCACATCTTTGTTGCGATGCCCCCGCTGTTTCGCGTCGATGTGGGTAAGCAAGTTTTCTATGCCCTCGACGATGCCGAACGCGAGCACATTTTGGCGCGTGTTGAGCAGGAAAAAATGAAGGGTAAAGTGTCGGTAACGCGCTTTAAAGGCCTCGGCGAGATGAATCCAAAACAACTGCGCGAAACCGCGATGCATGCCGATACCCGACGTTTAGTAAGACTCACGCTCGACTCCCGTGACGGCGCGGACAAAACTTTCGACATGCTGCTGTCTAAAAAACGGGCGGCCGACAGGAAGAAATGGCTGCAGAAAAAAGGCGACCTTGCCGACATCTTTTAATCCTTTCAGGCTGCTGACATGAAAAACCAGGAATTCGATTTTCAGGCGCTCGAGAACCGCCCGATCAAGGAGTTCACCGAACAGGCGTATTTGGACTACTCCATGTACGTTGTGCTCGATCGCGCATTACCGCATGTGTGCGATGGACTGAAGCCGGTACAGCGGCGCATCGTTTATGCAATGAGCGAACTGGGGCTGTCAGCGAGCTCCAAACACAAAAAATCGGCGCGTACCGTGGGCGACGTGATTGGTAAGTTTCACCCGCATGGTGATTCGGCCTGCTACGAGGCCATGGTGCATATGGCCCAGCCATTCTCCTACCGCTATCCGATCGTTGATGGGCAGGGGAACTGGGGGTCACCAGACGATCCCAAATCGTTTGCCGCTATGCGTTATACCGAATCAAAGCTCACGCCCTATGCGGCCACGCTGCTCAGCGAACTGGGGCAAGGCACGACGGACTGGCAGCCCAACTTTGACGGTACGCTGAAAGAGCCGCTGTTGTTACCGGCCCGATTACCAAACGTATTGCTCAATGGTGCGACGGGTATCGCCGTAGGCATGTCGACAGACATTGCGCCTCACAATATGCGTGAAGTCGTCAGCGCGTGCATCAAGCTGCTTGATGCGCCACGCACGCCGGTCGAAGCGTTGAGTAAGCTGGTACTCGCTCCGGATTATCCAAGCGGCGGCGAAATCGTTAATACCGCCGAGGAGCTACTGGAGCTGTACGCTACCGGTACCGGTACTGTGCGTATGCGTGGTACTTACAAAATCGAAGATGGCAATATCGTAATCGAAGAGCTGCCCTATCAAGTGTCACCAGGGAAAATCCAAGAGCAGATCGCTGCGCAAATGAGAGCGAAGAAGCTGCCGATGGTGGACGATTTGCGCGACGAATCCGATCACGAGAGCGCGATTCGCATTGTGATTATTCCGCGTTCTAATCGTGTCAACAAAGACGATCTGATGTCGCACCTTTTTGCGACGACGGATCTTGAGAAAACCGCGCGCGTCAACTTCAACGTGATCGGGCTGGACGGTAAGCCTCGCGTGATGGACCTCAAATCGCTGCTCACCGCCTGGCTCAAGTTCCGCACAGATACTGTTACCCGGCGCCTGCAGTTCCGTCTGGATAAAGTGGAACAACGCTTACATCAACTGGAAGGTTTGCTCATCGCGTTTTTAAATATCGATGAGGTCATCGCGATTATTCGCGAAAACGACGAGCCTAAGCCGGTGCTCATGAAGCGATTTTCGCTCAGCGACCGTCAGGCCGAGGCAATTCTTGAGCTCAAGTTGCGGCATCTGGCGCGACTTGAAGAAATGAAGATCAAGAGCGAACAAAAAGAGCTCGCCAAGGAACAAAAGTCGCTATCCGCCACACTCAATAGCAAAGCCAAACTGCGCAAGCTCATTCGCGAGGAACTCACAGCGGACGCCGAGAAATACGGTGACGAACGACGAACGCAAATTGTTGATCGGCCCGTTGCCAAAGCGATCGACGAGACTCAGCTGGTGCCGAGCGAACCGGTTACCGTCGTGCTCAGTGAGCGCGGCTTTGCTCGTGCGGCCAAAGGTCACGAAGTGGATGCAGCGCAATTGTCGTACAAATCGGGCGATCGCTTCTTGGCCGCCGCTCAAGGCAAGAGCAATCAAAACGCGGTGTTTTTGGATAGTCGCGGTAAAGCCTATTCGTCCATGGCGCACACTTTGCCCTCGGCGCGCGGTCAGGGTGAGCCACTGGCCGGGCGATTCAAGCCGGCTGATGGTGCTCAATTTCGGTCCGTGATGACAGGCGATGCCACGCAACGTTATGTGCTAGCAAGCAGCGCCGGTTACGGCTTTGTTGGACGACTCGACGATTTTTACTCGCGCAATCGTGCGGGTAAGTCGGTACTGACGGTGCCAAAAGGCGCGACTGTGGTGCCGGCTTGCGCGGTGGAAGAAGGCGAGGAGTGCTGGTTGGCGGCGGTAAGTAACGAGGGGCGGTTGTTGATTTTCCCACTCGACGAATTACCGGCGTTGGCGCGCGGTAAAGGGAATAAAATTTTATCGATCCCGCCAAAACGTGTGGCGGCCGGTGAAGAGTTCATGGTGAGCATGGTTATTCTTGTCGGTGAAGACGTGCTGCGCGTGCACTGTGGCGAACGGGTCATGTCGTTGAAGCCCGCCGATCAGGAGAAGTACATGGGTCAACGGGGGCGTCGTGGCGCGTTGTTGTCTAAAAACTATCGCAAAGTGACGCGTTTGAGTGTGCTCGTAAAAGAGTGAGTGCGTAGCGGTTTATGCGCCTACCGCGACGCGCGCGTGGCGGCCTCTGCTCGATCTCTTCGGTGTGGTTAAGCGTATAAGCGCGCGGTAATCTGGCGTCGCGCGAAGATGGCCCCCAGCGCGACACAGTGTCTCACCGTTTTGTCGTGTTACCGAACTTACTCTTCGCCGGAGTTATCGTCGGTTCCAGTGCGGATATTGCGTTGTCGAAAGCGCAGGATATTGGTTTCGTCGTCGGCGTCTTTTTCGAAGTTGAGCTCCCCAACATTCATGATGCTGGACGCTTCGAGGTGATAGAACTCTTCCCCATCCAACTGCGAGGTATGGGTGAGCTCTTCGTTATCCACCAGGTTCTCGATAATTAGCTCATCGAGCTCTGCCTCCAGTGCGGCCGCGTCTTTCAGGGCGGTGGTGGCCTCGGGGTCAAAATCAGAATGCTCACGCTCTTTGTCTTCTTCGCGCAGTTTTTGAAGATGTGCGTCGATCGTCGCACCGGCTTCCTCAAGGTCCAGGCCCAAGGGTTCGGTTGGGCTCGTGTCTTCGTCTACGTCGCTACTGCCGATGTCAAAGTCGACTTTGGAGTCAGACTGAGCGGTAAATTCGATGGTCTCCTGGCCGATGGGTTCACCGTCTTTCGCCACTAAACCCTCGACCGGCGGTGCACCGCGACCGGCATTGGCAATGTCTTCGAGATTGGTATTGGTTTCGGTTTGAGCAGCGTAGTCGCGCTCCAGCAGCTCCAGATCGATATCAGCCAGTTCGTGCTCGCTCGTCGTGTCGAGGCCCAGAGCGTCAGGATCGATAAGCGGTCCGTCGCTGATGAGGAACTGATCGGTAGGGTAGGTTTCTTGGACGAGCGTGTTGCGCTCTTCTTCCTTAACCACCGACCCGATGACTTCATCGATGTCTTCTTCAGTGATTTTAATGACCGGTGCAGCCGGAGTTGGGTTGGTCACTTCGGCGGCGGGTTCAACTTCATCGACGGTCTCGTCTTGCGGCGCCTCGGATACGTGAATCGTGGGTCCGCTGATCGATTCGCGGATCGCGGCCTGACGGTTGGTGCGCACGCGGGCGCGATACCGCTCATGATTCAGGCGAGCCTCAATTTCGTCCGCCATGGTGGCGTCGGCTCGTCGTCGGGACAGCCACCACCCGGCGAAAAACGCGCTGAGCAGCATCAATAGGCCACCGGCTACGCCCAAGATCGAAAAGCGACGTTCGCTGCTCGCAACCACCACAGCGGATTCATTGGCGGCGGCGGGAACCTGACGTTCTTCAGGCTCTGGTGCCGGTTCGGGCACGTCGGTATTGGCAACTTGCGCACGACGATCGTCGTCCACGAAACTCGGAAGATTGGCGGGCGCTTGTTCGACGCGGCCCACTTTGCGCAACAGAATGCGTTCGCGCGAGACACTCGAAAACGACGTCGCCATAACCATCACTGGCTTGATCGCACCAATATTGCCGGTCGCCCCGCTCTGGATGGGCGCAGAGGATGTGTCGAACGCTAGCGGTTCTAGTGGTGTGTCCATTACAGAGTCTGACTTGGGCGAGTTTGAGCTGCCTTCGTCGGATGGCGTCGAGCGGGTTTCATCATATTGAGATAAGCGCTCGGCATAGCGCGTTGAGGGGGTCGCGTCGTCTGACGTTGCCGCAGACGAGTCGCTCGGCACCGGCGACGCCGGCACGGTCAGTCCGGCAGTACCTGGCGCGAGGCGCTCGGGGATATACAGTTCGCTACCAGCGATGAGTTCGTTCGGATTACCGTTGATGAACGCATGAGGATTGGCCGCCTCGATCGTGGCTGACCAACTCCACACCGTGCCGTACTCGCGTCCTTCAATGCGCGCGGCGATGGTGGACAGTGCATCCCCGTTTACGACCACATAACGTTCGCCGGGGCGAATGTTTTCGCCACGGTACACCACGACTTGCCGACTGCGAACGGACACACGCGCGTTTTCAGAGCGGATGACCGGCGCCACGGCAGGCACGGTTGTCGCGGTGTCAATGACCGCGGGTGTGGCGCGTGATTCAATCACATTGCGCGGGTCGAGCATAATTAGGAAGCTGCGTTTGACCGCTGGTGCGCCTGGGCACTCGACGTGCACCACCAATTCGCTCATCGGTTCGTTAATCGGGCGCGATGTCGTCAGGCGCAGCGTGCCCGGCGAAATCTGGCGGCTCAACGACAACCGTACGCCACGGATGGCCGGCATGGCGGAACCGACCTCCGCACCGGTGCGGATGCACGAGGCGGCGAGCGTTTCACCTGGCGCCGCGTTGATCTGTACGACGGCGTCAAGCGGCTCGCCCAGCGCGCTATTGACACGAATCTCATCAATCGACAGCGCGTAGCTTTGCGAAAACACCAGTATCGAGCCAAAAGCGAGCGTCCAGGCGGCCGAACGCAGCGCTCCCTGCCAGCCTTTCTGCAGGCGCACAAGACGGGTAACTCCCCGTAAATCTTGCGTTTTATTGTGAGACTCGACCTTGGTTGTCGGGTGCATGTCCATGCTCCGTAATTTTAAAACGTGCGGACCGCAGCACTTAACTAGGTCCAGGAGCATGCTGAAATTTTATTATATTCAGACACTTGGCCGAAATTGTGAGTCGTTTGGTTACTCGATCACAATCTCTTCGGGTCCCTGGACATAGAAGCCTTGGATGTACTGCAGGCCTATTTGCCATAGTACAGCCATAGTATTCGCATCCTCGACACGCTCCGCGACGGTGCTCACATTTTTCGAAATTGCTCCCTCAACAAAATCCTTCACTTTTCGCTGTAAATTCTTGTCGGTTGTGATGCCTTCCATGAGCGAGCCGTCAATTTTGATGAAATGGATGGGCAGATGCTCAAGTAGCTGCATGGGTTGGCTACCGAGTCCGAAATGCTCTACTGCAAAGCAACATTGGATCTGAGAGAGGTTGGTCGCGAGTGCCTTGATCGGCTTGATGTTATTTTCGGCGTCCGCCTCGGTGACCTCGAAGATCAAGGACGAGGGGTCGATACCAGCGCCTTGGACTTGCTGTTTGATCCATTCGAACAGGGTGTCATCCAGCAGAGATTCGACCGACAGTCTGACGAAGATGCGGCAGGTGTTTTGTTGCTTAAGAAAATGGATGGCCGAGGCAATGACCCAGCGATCGACGTTTTTCATCAGACCGTGCCGTGAGGCCACGGGCAAAAATACGTTGGGCATGATCTCCCGGCCATCCTCATCCAACATACGCACGAGCGCGTCGAAAATATGCTCGGTTTGGTCGTTGAGGCTCGCCACAGGCTGATACACAAGACGAAAATTATTGCGCATCAAGGCGGCTTTGATCTGCTGCACTTGAGCGGTATCCCCGCTTTTGTCCTCTGACTCTTCCTTAGGCGCATTGACCCTGTTGCCACCGGCTTTGACGCCGGCCTGGTAGGCCTTCTGCGCGCTCAAAACAAGATCCGCAACGTCCTCGGTCGATCGGTCATGTTTGGCCAGACCCACGGTGCAGCTTACCGAAATCGATTTGTCGCCCACCTCAAAGAGACGGGCATTGACGGCGGCATTGAGATTCTCGGCCCACGCGATCGCGTCGCGCATGGTTCCGCGCGGCATAAGCACCATAAATAGATCGCCGCCGAACTGTCCGTAGAGGTCATCCTTGCGGGCATGTTCTTGAATAATTTTGGCGAATTCCAATAGCAAGTCATCGCTCGAGATCGGACCAATTTGTTCACGCACCTTGTGAATATTGTCCGGCTTCAGATACGCCAACACCCGCAGTCCTCCTTTGGACGGCTGCGCGAGACGCTCCTCGATTTCGGTCAAAAAACGCTGGCGGCGATAAAACCCGGTGAGCGGATGATGTTCACTGCCGCTTACAATCTGCTGCGGCGTCTCGGGCGCTTTGGACTGATCGATTTCGACGTGGATACGAACGCACGGTTCATCGTCAAATACACCACGCTCAAGATTGATGTTTGTTGCCACACGTTCGCCGTGCGCATCACGCATTTTCAGATCGAGTGTGTGACCGTTCCAGTTGCCGAGTGCGCAGGCGGCGAGCGCGCCCTTTACGGTGAGGTGCTCGGCGTCGTCAAATACATCCAGTGCGGGTGTACCGACCATGTCCGTCGCGTCCGTGTAGCCCATCAGTTCCAGCCAAGCGGGGTTCGCGTCGGTAATGATGCCCTCCTGCACATGCAGCAAGGCGTCGGGCGAGTCCTTGACGAGCGACTCGAGTTGACGCTCGAGCGCTTCGGCTGACTCTTGCATCTCCCGCAATTCTCGCGCCTGTCGACAGCGTTCGATTTCGCGCAGCGCTACGGATTGTAGACGCAACGGATTGCTCAGCGACACCAGGTCGCTCGCCCCGCATTCCATTGCGGCTGCAATGCTCTCCTCGGTGACGCGCGGCTGAACAACGACAACGGGTAAGTCGGGTTGGTGCTCGGAGCGGGCCTGCATAGACTGCGTAAAGCGGTCGGCGGCCAGATCATTGGAAAAGATAAACAGCAAGACCGGTGCCAGTTCTTCCATGGCGATCACCAGCTCTTTGGTGTCGGTCATGCTGTGACACTGTGCCATGGACCCGGCATTTCGCAATGCTTGTTTGATGGCCTCGGCGTCGTCCGGGCGGCTACTGACTACGATGATCGGATCGGCTTGATGGTCGGCCACGGTCTAACCTCTGTTTGGGGCGCCCAGTGTACCTATTGTCAGTCCCAATTTCATACTTTATGTCATAGCCTTACAGACGAAACTTGGCGCGCGGGATTACCCGGAGATACGCTGGTGTCGCAGCGTCTGCGTTGCATGTATCATGTCCGCTCCTTCTAGGCATCACCCGAGCAAACACCATGGCCACGTTTAGTACGAACGAATTCAAATCCGGACTCAAGATTATCCAGGATGGCGATCCCTGCACCATCGTTGAGAATGAGTTTGTGAAACCTGGCAAAGGCCAGGCGTTCAATCGCGTCAAAATTCGTAATCTCAAAACGGGACGTGTGGTGGACAAGACCTTTAAATCCGGCGAATCGGTGGAGGCGGCCGACGTCATGGAAACCGAGATGCAGTATCTGTACACCGACGGTGAGTTCTACCATTTCATGGAGCCCAACACGTTTGAGCAGCACGCCGCTGACCAAACGGCGATCGGCGATGCGGCCAAATGGCTCAAAGAAGAAGATCTTTGTGTGGTCACCCTTTGGAACAATTCCCCCCTGCTGGTGGCGCCACCGAACTTTGTCGAACTGACCATCACGCAAACCGACCCCGGGCTCAAAGGGGACACAGCACAGGGCGGTGTGAAACCCGCTACGCTTGAAACGGGCGCGGTGGTGCGAGTGCCACTGTTTGTCGAAGAGGGCGAAGTCATCAAAGTGGATACGCGTTCAGCCGAGTACGTGTCTCGAGTCAAAGACTAGTCTGGCCTGGTGGCACCGCGAGGTGGCCGCGCTCTGGATATGAAAAATCGCCTGCTTCGGCGCGCACGATTAGCGACGCGAATCCGTGAGTTTATGGCCGCTAACGGCGTGCTGGAGGTGGTCACGCCCGTGCTCAGCGCCGCGGCCGTAACCGATCCGCAAATCGAGAGTTTCGCTTCGCAGTCGCCATGGGGTACGCGCTATTTGCGGACGTCCCCCGAGTTCGCGCACAAACGGTTGTTAAGCCAGGGCGCGCCGGATCTGTTTGAAATGGGCCCTGTCTTCCGACAGGCGGAGTGTGGAAACCGACACAACCCCGAGTTTACGCTGCTGGAATGGTATCGGTTGGGTTATTCCATGCAGCAACTCATCGACGAAGTGATCGAGCTGCTCCGCCGAGTTGACTGTGTGTCGGAACAAGCGCCGGTTGAGCAGCTGCGCTATTTCGATGCCTTTGAGCGTGTCCTGGGTTTCTCGGTGACCAGTCTGTCTACGCAGGAGCTGAGCGATGTGGCTCGGCAAGTGGATGGGCCGGTCGGTGAACTCGATCGGGATCAATGGTTAGACTTTCTGTTTGCGACACGCGTGCAGCCGACGCTTACCGATCGAACCGTTGTGATCACGCATTATCCGGCGAGCCAAGCGGCGCTCGCGAAGCTGGACGCGATGGCGCCAGACACCGCGCTACGCTTTGAGGTGTTCGTGCGCGGTTTGGAGCTCGCTAATGGGTTTGAAGAACTCACTTGCGCAGTCGAGCAGCGGGCCAGGTTTGACAACGACAATGCGCTCCGCGTCAAGCGCGGCCAATCGGCGCTACCGATCGACGAGCGTTTTTTGACGAGTCTCGATACACTGCCGCCGTGTGCCGGCGTGGCGCTGGGCATTGACCGACTGCTTATGCTGTTGGACGACTGCACCACGATCGATGAGGTGCTGACCTTTGGCTGGCATCACATCTGAGTTGAAAAGGGCGGCATGGATCCTCTGCGCAGACTCAAACCGCTCGCCGCCGCGATGGTGTGTGACTGAATGGGCAAAAACCATAGCGATTTCAATCTCGGCGATGTGTCTCGACATGGCGCTTGAACGACACGAAGGAACTGGACGATGAGTGAAACGGCACAACAATACGACGTGCTCCTGCAACAGGCGACCGCGCTGTTCGATGGCGAACGTCATTTTGTGGCGAATTGCGCGAATCTGTGTGCGCTGCTGTTCATGACGCTCGAGGATGTGAATTGGGCGGGTGTCTACCTGATGGATGGCGACGAACTGATCGTCGGGCCGTTTCAGGGATTGCCGGCCTGCACACGCATCGGCATGGGCAAAGGCGTATGCGGGACCGCCGCACAATCGCGACAAATACAGCGGGTCGACAACGTCCACGAGTTTGACGGACATATTGCGTGCGACAGCGCATCGAACTCAGAAATTGTGCTGCCGATCGTGCGAGGCGATACGCTGCTCGGCGTGTTGGATATCGACAGCCCAATCTATGCGCGTTTTAGTCAGCACGATGAGGCGGGACTGTCTCGTATCGTCGATGTGCTGGTGGCATCGAGCGACTCGGCCGGCGCGCGCAGCTAGTGGCTTAGGCGCTAGCGGAGCACCGTCGTTGGGCAAACAGGTGGGTAACGCGTTAGTGCGTTGATTCCAGCAAATCGGCGAGCGGCATGCCCATGCGCACGGCGTTACCGGCATGCAGCGCGGGGTGCCATTCGAGCATGCCGGGGGCGGCGAGCAAAATGACGGTGGAGCCCAGATTAAATCGACCGAATTCATCCCCTTTGTCGAACGAGTGCCGCGTTTCTTTCGGATAGTCCCAGTGCGTAATGCGATTGAGCGCGCTAGGTGCCACCACGCCATGGTGCACGGTTTCAATACTGCCGACATTGAGCGCGCCCACCAACACCATCGCATACGGACCGTGCGGCGAATCAAAGTGCGCAATTACGCGTTCGTTACGCGCGAACACACGATCGATGTGTTCGGCCGTTTGTGCGTTGACGCTAAACAGACGCCCAGGCACATAGGTCATCGCGCGTAGCGTGCCGGCGATGGGCATGTGAATACGATGGTAGTTGTTAGGCGCTAAATACAACGTCGCAAATTGGCCTGTGCGGTAACGCTCGGCACGCGTCTCGTCGCCAATCAGCGCGGCAGCGGAATAGTATTTGCCTTTCGCTTGTAACATCACATCATCGTTGATCGCGCCAAGCTGGCTAATCGCGCCATCGACTGGGCACGCGAAGCCGTGTGCACGCTCATCAATGGGGCGGGCGTCGGGTTTGAGCGCACGGGTAAAAAACGCATTGAAGCTTTCGAACGACTCTGGATTATCGATCTCATAATCGTCGAGCTCAATTGAGTAGTGGCGCATCACTCGCTGGATCAACAGGTTTTTCAATGGGCGCCAACGACTGTTGGCCGCCAGCCCAACGGCACGCGAGATCAGATGCTGCGGGAGGTACGGCTGAATGAACGGAAAGAACGGTTTCATATTGGCCTCAACGACGCTCCACAGGGAAGGTTTGCGTAATGCGTTCACCGGAATCGAGATAAAACGTCATTTCGACGTCAGAGCCCTCTGGCGTTGGAGCCAGTCGCTGCATCAGCATCAGATGATAGCCACCGGGTTCCAATGTCAATGTGTCACCGGCCTTTAACGTGGCGTCCACCTCGCGCATCGTGGCGCGCCCATCCACCTCTTCGGTAATGTGCAACGACACGTCGCCAAACTGCGGGCTGCTGAAGCGACTGAATCTCAGTGTTTCGCCGCTCGTGTTGATCAAACGACCATAAGCGGCGGTCATCCCCGAACTCGGGGGTGTTGCCCGAACCCAGCCCTCGTCAATAACAAGTGGCGTGTCTGAGGGCCCGGAGCAGGCGATCAGCAAGGTGAGCGCGACGCCAACACAATAGTGTTTAAACATGGTGAACCTATTCCTGACGGTTATCGTTCGGCGATGGCCAGCAGATCATTGGCGAGCACATCCGGTACATGGGGGGATGACGAAATGGCCTGCAGGGCGCCTTCGGGATTAATCACAAAGAGTGCCGATGTGTGATCGACTGTGTACGCCTGCTCGCCGGTCGGTACTCGGCGGTAAGCGACGCCCATATCGGCGGCGAGAGACTGAATTTGCGCGGTTGTGCCGGTGACGCCCAGAAAGTCGGGATCAAAGAACGGCACGTACTGTTCGAGCACCTCGGGTCGATCGCGTTCGGGATCGACACTGATCATGATCACTTCAAAGGTGCGGTCTGGATCGAGCGTACGCATGCGCTCGCGTGCTTTGGCCAACACGCTCATTGTCGTCGGACACACATCGGGGCAATGCGTGAATCCGAAAAACAGCACGGTCCAGGCTCGTTCAAGACGCGCGTTATCAAATGGCTCGTTGCGATGGTCGATCAGATCCAGCGTCGGAAGCGCGCGCGGAAAATCGAGTACGGTGGCGTTTTGCACGACGTATCGTGGCTGTTGCTGCCAATGCGCGAGCCACGCGCCGCCGCCAATGGCGAGCAGGCTCACTAAGGCGAGCAGTGTCTTGTTGGTCAACAGATTCATATCGAGCGTAATCGGGACAGAAAGTGCGATTGGCAGCGGCCCAAAGCCGGGGCGCAGACGGCATAACATTGATGGTCGAGGTCAGTTATTATCCCCGTCCTGATGGCGAATGAGAAGACCCGCGAGGAGCTGGCGATGGGCGAAGACGCTCAACTTGATCGAGAGGCGCTCGAACACCTTCACACGGTGGGCGACTGGGTGCGTTGGGGGTCCAGCCAGTTTGGGGCGCGCGAGGTGTTTTTCGGACATGGTACCGACAATCCGGCCGACGAGGCGCGAGCGCTGGTGTTTGCCGCGCTCGCATTGGATCACGCGGTGCCCGACTATTTTAACGCAACGCGACTCACGCCCACCGAGCGTCGCCGTATCTTCGACCTGTTTGAGCGTCGACTGCTCGAACGTGTGCCGGTACCGTATCTGACGGGTGAGGCGTGGTTCGCCGGTTTGCGGTTTGCGGTGGACGAGCGGGTACTGATTCCGCGCTCGCCGATCGCGGAGCTGATTCAACATGGTTTTGAGCCTTGGCTGCCTTGGCCGGAGCCGCGCAGCGTGCTGGATTTGTGCACCGGCAGTGGCTGCATCGCGATCGCGTGTGCCTACGCCTTTCCTGATGCGACGATTGTGGCCAGTGATATCGATCGAGATGCGCTTGAGGTCGCCACGGAGAACGTGGCGCGTCACGGGCTCGAACATCAGGTGACAGTGCTACACTCGGATCTGTTTGAATCGTTGCGCGATCAGCGTTTCGATTTAATTGTGAGCAATCCGCCGTATGTGCCGGATTCGTCGATGGCGCAGCTGCCACGCGAGTATCAACATGAGCCGGCTCAGGCACTGAGAGCTGACGAGAATGGTTTAGCGCTGGTGCTGGATATTGTTTACGGTGCCGCCGACAGGCTGACGGATGACGGGGTGTTAGTGGTCGAGGTCGGTGAGAGCCGCGACGCGGCGGCAGAGGCCATGCATTATTTGGCATTGAATTGGGTTGAGTTCGAGCAGGGCGGTGACGGTGTGTTTGTGCTGTCGGCTGATGATCTGACTCAACTCCCGCCCCGATCATGACGCGTCCTATGGCGCACGACCGCAACTCAACGACAGGATAAGCACGTGTCAGGCAGTACGTTTGGAAAACTATTTAGTGTCAGTGGGTTCGGTGAAAGCCACGGTGCGGCGGTGGGGATGACTGTCGATGGCTGCCCCCCCGGACTGGAGCTGACTGAAGCGGATTTGATGGACGATATCGAGCGGCGTCGGACGGGCCAAAGTCGGCACACAAGTCAGCGTCGCGAGCCAGATCAGGTGCGTATTTTGTCGGGCGTGTTTGAAGGGCGAACAACGGGCGCGCCGATCGGGTTGCTCGTCGACAACATGGATCAGCGACCAAAAGACTACACGAAAATCAAAGATCAGTTTCGACCTGGGCATGCGGATTACACCTACCACATGAAGTACGGCTTTCGCGATTATCGCGGTGGTGGTCGGTCGTCGGCGCGCGAAACCGTCATGCGTGTGGCGGCGGGTGGTATTGCGAAAAAGTACCTCTCCGACAAGCTGGGTGTGCACATTTACGGTTACGTGCGGCAGCTTGGTGAGTTGCGATTTGATGTGGTCGACGCGGCCAGCGCCTACGACAATCCGTTTTTTTGTCCCGACCCTTCTCGAATAGATGAGTGCGAGCGCTACATGGACAGCGTTCGTAAATCCGGCGACTCGGTGGGAGCCCGACTGGATGTGATTGCGTCCGGTGTACCGGTGGGATTGGGTGAGCCGATTTTCGACAAGCTGGACGCCGATATCGCGCACGCCATGATGAGCATCAATGCGGTCAAAGGCGTTGAGATCGGCGCCGGTTTTGCGTCGGTAGAGCAAAAAGGCACCGAGCATCGTGATGAAATCACGCCGGATGGATTCCGCAGCAATCACGCCGGCGGCACACTGGGCGGCATTAGCTCGGGTCAAGATATTGTGGTTAGCACAGCGTACAAACCCACGTCGAGCTTGCGACTCGCCTGCGATACCGTCGACATCAATGGTGAGCCGGTTGAAGTGGTGACGCATGGTCGCCACGATCCCTGTGTGGGTTTGCGTGCCACACCGATCAATGAGGCGATGCTGGCGATTGTGCTGATGGATCACTACCTTCGACATCGTGCGCAAAATGCGGATGTCACCACGTCGCTGTCGCCTATCTAGCCGCGAGCAACGCGACAACATAAGATTGCATTGAATCCGATTAATACAAACGAGTACTGAGGTAAATCGTGTCCCGAACTTTTGACGTCGCCGTAGTAGGCGCCACGGGTCTGGTGGGTGAGACCTTACTGAACATTCTCGAGCAGCGTCAGTTTCCGGTGGGTAATTTATATCCGCTGGCGAGTGCGCGTTCGGCGGGCAAGACCCTTCGCTTCAATGGCAAGAGTGTGCGCGTCCAGGATTTGGCCGAATTCGATTTTTCGACGGCCGAGGTCGGATTGTTCTCGGCGGGCGGGTCAATTTCCGCCGAATTCGCACCGAAAGCCGCGGAAGCGGGTTGTGTGGTCGTCGACAACACCTCGCACTTTCGCAATGACGACGACATCCCCCTGGTGATCACTGAGGTCAATCCCGAGGACATTGGTCTGTATAAGTCGCGCGGCATCATTGCTAATCCCAATTGCTCAACCATGCAGATGTTGGTGGCGATTAAACCGCTTCACGACGCGGCGCGTGTGAAGCACATTCAGGTCGCCACGTATCAATCGGTCTCAGGCGCGGGCAAATCCGGCACGGAGATGCTGGCCCGCCAGACCGCGTTATTGTTAAATGGAAAACCACTGGATTTGGCACCGGATGAGCCACGGATTGCCTTTAATGCGTGGCCACATATCGACCGTTTTCAGGATAATGGCTACACCCGGGAAGAAATGAAAATGGTATGGGAGTCACAGAAAATCCTGCATGACCCCGATATTCTGGTAAACCCGACGGCCGTACGGATACCCGTATTCTTCGGTCACTCGGAAGCGGTAACTATTGAAACAGAAAGGGATTTATCGGTCGAAGAGGCCACGTCGCTGCTCTCGGAAGCGCCCGGCGTGAGCGTGATGGACAGTCACGAATTCGGTGGCTATCCAACACCTGCACTCGAGGGTGCCGACACCGATCCTGTGTTTGTGGGTCGGATTCGACGCGATATTTCGAGGCCTCGCAGCCTCAATTTTTGGGTCGTGGCCGACAACGTAAGAAAAGGTGCGGCATTGAACACCGTTCAAATTGCCGAAATATTGGTAAAACATCACTTGTAAGCTATAGTTAGGCGATTTTACTAATAAGACGCTTGAGGTTCCGGCTGGATCTGTGCGGCCAATGGTGGGCCCACATGGGGTGAACCCGGCATAACGAAAGTAGGACTAAGGCATCCGTATGTTACGTAAGATTTTGCTCGTTGGATTAGGATTATCAGCTCACGCCAGCGCGCTGGCACTTGGACTCGGTGAAATCCAGCTCGATTCGGCACTTAACCAGCCACTCGTAGCCGAAATTCCAATCAACGTGGCCTCGCGCGATGAGCTTCGTGGGTTTGAAGCCCGTGTCGCGCTCAATGACACCTTCGCCCGTTACGGCCTGGACCGCCCGGTCTTTTTGAATTCGCTGCGTTTTCGAGTGACCAACAACGCGGCGGGGCAGCCGGTATTGGCCGTCACCTCCACGCGACCGATCGCCGAACCGTTTGTCACCTTCTTACTTGAAGCGACGTGGGACAGCGGGCGGCTGCTGCGCGAATACACCGTGCTACTCGACCCGCCGGTGTTTAGCGAGGAATCCGTTGCAGCGCCGGTGAACACGGCACAAAGCGTGACGTCACTGCCGTCCAACGGTGGTCGCATCACGAGCGCACCTGCTCCGTCTCCTTTGCCGGCACCGGCGCCCGTTTATCGTCAGCCGGCGATCACAGGCCAAACCTATGGGCCGGTGCAGCGCAATCAAAATTTGTGGAACATTTCCAAAAGCGTTCAGCTGGACGGCGTGACGATCAATCAAATGATGGTGGCGATTTATCGAGCCAACCCGCAGGCCTTTTTGGGCAATATCAACTTGCTTAAGGAAGGCTCAACACTGCAAATTCCCGACGCCGCTTCTGTTCGAAACTTGCTGCGTAGCGATGCCAACAGCGTTGTTGTGGCTCACAATGCGGACTGGCAAAGCGGTCGTGTTTCGGGCGGTGGAAACCGAGTAGCGGCCTCGTCGTCCGATAGCGGCACCCGTAATACCCGACTCAAGCTGGTCGCACCGGAGGGCAGCGAAGCCGGGGCGGGAAGCGGATCTGACGCACTCGACGCAACGCGCGAGTTACTCAATGAAGAGCAGGCTGAGAACGCTCGCCTCTCCGATGAGCTGGACAGCGTGCGCGATGAGCTGGCCGACGCCCAGCGCATGATCAGTCTAAAGAACTCTGAGCTGGCGGAACTGCAACAATCACTCGGCCAGACTGCCGACAGCACCTCGACAGATGCAGTGAGCGACAGCGCGGGCGCCGAACCGGTGGCCGCGGTTGACGCACCCGATGACGCCGAGTCTTCCGTCGATGCCGGGCCGGCGACGGATGAGGTCGACGAAACGACGGCAGCGGTGTCCGATCCGACGCGTCTGCTTGACGAACCGAAACCGGCTGCCAAGCCGCCTGTTGTGGTCGACACGCCGTCGGACGAGCCATCGCTCATGTCATCAATCATGGGCGTCTTGACCAACTGGCTGTTCCTGATTCCACTGGCTTTGCTGGGTATTCTCGGCACGCTTTATGTGATGTTCCGTAATCGCGGCGAAGAGACGGTCGAACCTTGGGATGCGATTGAAGCGGACGATGACGATGCCAACCTTGACCTGGACGCGTCGCTCGACAAGATAGCGCAGCAGACCATGGCCAAGGACACCGCAAACATCAGCGCGCGTGAGGTGGAGTACTTCGAAGACACGGGTACCTTCAAGCCGATCGACTTTGACAGCAGCGACACCGGTCAGGTGCCCGCGCTCTCCGCCGATGACGCAGCGCCGTTTGAGGACACGCTTGCAGGCGAAACGGGCGTTAAGCTCGATCAGACCGATGCCTTGTCGGAAGCCGATTTTCACATGGCGTATGGTCTGTATGACCAGGCTGCCGAGTTGGTGGGTAAGGCCGCCGAGCAGGAGCCTGAGCGCGTCGATCTCAAGATGAAGTTGCTTGAGATCTTCTTTGTGTGGGGCAATAAAGACGAGTTCCAATCACACGCCGCCGCAGCGAAAGACATGCTTTCTGCGCACGCTGGTGAATGGGAAAAAATCATGATCATGGGTAAGCAAATTTGCCCAGGTGAGGAATTGTTTGCGGGTGAAGCAAGCGGCGACGCCATGGCGGACGATGTCGATTTGCAGCTCATGACGGCGTCCACCGACGTGGCTGGCATCGATTTTGAAACCGACGATTTTGGCGGCGAAGACGTGTTCGCCGAGCAGCCCGAAGACGCGGTTGATCTGGATCTCGGCGAGGCCCTCGTGGCGGCAGACGATGCCCCGACTGCGGCCGGTGCCGATTCAAACGCGCTTGATTTTAGTTTTGATGAAGAAGGCATCAGCGACGATTCGCCTACCGAAACTCAAGAGCGTGTGCGCGCGCAAATCGAAGAAAAACTGGCCGAGACAGTCGGAGAAGACACCGAAGAAATGGATCTGGATGAGTTGGGCATCGACCTCGATTTCGGGGACGTGACGTCGGTCAGTGAAGGCACGTCTGGCGAATTCGCGGTACATGATGTGCGCGCCAATGAGCAGGAAGCGGAGAACGACGAAGACTTTGACGAATTGTTTGATGGTCTTGGCGACGAAGACGATGCGCCCAGTTCAATGATCGACGCCAACATGATTGGCGAAGAACAAACCCACGATAAATTACTCGACACTTCCGAACTCAAAGTGGAGATGGAGGAGTTACTCAAAGCGGATACGTCTGGACTGATGGACAATGACGAAACGGCTCGCGGTGTTGAAGCCCTCAGCGATGAGGACGCGCCATTTGAAGCGACGGGATCGTTCTCGGCAGAAATTCGTTCACTGGCCAGTGATGAACTCGAGATCGGTGAAGAGCTGGCTGCAACGTCCGGCAGCGTCGATTTTGGATTCGGCGACGCCGATGATGACGATGACGATGAGACGGTGCTGCAAGAAGGGTTGTCACCGGACGCGTTTGAGACCCCGGTCGAGGCCGACTCGGATGAAGAAACGGTCATCGCATCAACACTGGTATCGGACGAAGGTCTCGACTTATCGGAACCATTTGGCGATCCATCGCAAGACACCACGGCCATGCCCGTAATCGATGAGACTATTCTGCTTGATGGTGATGTGGAACTCGAGGTTGAAGGGGAGCAGAGCGCCGGCGACGCCGACGCCGAAACCTTCCACGGTGTGTTTGGCGATGACAATGACGGCACGCAGGCAATGCCCGCCATGGATGATTTTTCCGAAGACGTTTTCCCGAGTCCGGAGGGTCGAACGCAGGAGATGCGTGCGATGGATTTGGATGTCGGTGAGACCGTTGACGATTCGGGTGACAACACTACGATGCGTGTCGCTACTTCTAACCTCGCGCTACCGGAGAACGCCGACTTGGCGGTGAATGAGGTGGGCACGAAGCTGGATCTGGCGCGAGCCTATCTGGATATGGGCGATCCTGACGGGGCGCGCGGCATTCTCGAAGAGGTGATTCAGGAAGGCAACGATAATCAGCAAGCGGACGCACAAGCACTGCTTGACGGGTTGAGCTGATCCTGACAGTCAACGATCACGTGACGAAAGGCTCGAACGCAGTTCGGGCCTTTTTTCGTTTTAGCGAGCGAACTATCGATCAAATAATGGCGGTTCCATCAGTGAGCGTCCTGCCTTAGACTGGCCCCATGCGATGGGCGATCGGGATTGAATATGACGGCACGCGGTATAGCGGCTGGCAAACGCAGCCCGACGGACAAACCGTGCAGGATGCGTTACAGCGTGCGTTGAGTCGAGTCGCGGACCATTCCGTTGTGACGCAATGTGCAGGCCGGACCGACGCGGGCGTACACGCCATCGCGCAGGTCGCGCACTTCGATTCCCACGCATCGCGCACAAACAGGCAATGGTTGCTAGGGATCAACACGAATCTGCCAAAAGACGTCAACGTGTCATGGATTAAGCCCGTTGACGAGACATTCCACGCCCGATTCAGTGCCAAAGCCAGGCGTTATCGATATGTGATTCTCAATCGCGAACACCGCAGTGCGTTATTGCGCCATCGTGTCCATTTTGAGCCGCGTGCGATTGATGTCGAGCGCATGCACGATTCGGCACAAGTGTTGTTGGGTGAGCATGATTTCGCCGCGTTTCGGGCCAGTGGCTGTCAGGCGCGATCCCCCGTGCGCGTTGTCCACCACATCGCCGTGAGTCGGTATGATGATCTCGTGGCGATTGACATTGAAGCCAATGCATTCTTACAAAACATGGTGCGCATCGTGACGGGTGCGCTGTTGCGTATTGGCCGTTTGGAGGCGGACACCCCTTGGTTGCAGCGCGTGCTCGAGTCGCGCGACCGACGACATTTAGGCCCCACCGCACCCGCAGATGGTCTCTACCTTACGGGTGTGGACTACCCGGCGCAGTATGGGTTGCCCGTCGTGCAACGCGGCGGCGGTGCCTTACCGTTCGCGACATGAGGCGCGCTGATTGCGCGGTTATCGTGTGCGATCAAATGGTTTATGATGGCGGCATTCGGGGGTACGCGGTGCGATCCGCCGGGCCGTAGACAAGAGGCACAGTTATGAGTTGGCTCAAGAAAATCATGCCGTCGCGCATACAGACCGACAAGCGCAAACGGTCGGTGCCGGAGGGGCTTTGGAGTAAGTGCCCGGCCTGCGATGCGGTGCTGTATCGGGCGGAGCTTGAACGCAACCTGCATGTCTGCCCCAAGTGCGGCCATCATGGCAAGATCACGGCGCGAACCCGCCTGGAGGCGTTTCTCGATGAGGGGGCGCATGAAGAAGTGGCGACCGATCTGCAGTCGCTTGATCCCCTAAAGTTTAAGGACAGCAAAAAGTACAAAGATCGACTCAATCAAGCGCAGAAAAAATCGGGTGAGAAAGACGCGCTGATCGTGCTGCGTGGCAAATTGCACGATCGCCCGGTCGTTGCGTGTGCGTTTGAGTTCGATTTTATGGCCGGTTCCATGGCATCGGTGGTGGGCGAAAAATTTTGGCGCGCTACGCAGCTTTGCATCGAACTGCAGTGTCCATTGGTGTGCTATTCGGCCAGTGGTGGTGCTCGTATGCAAGAAGGTCTGTATTCGCTCATGCAGATGGCAAAAACCAGCGCTGGGCTCGCGCAAATGAGTGAACAGGGCTTGCCCTACATTTCAGTCATGACCAACCCCACCACAGGCGGCGTGTCGGCTAGCCTGGCCATGCTCGGCGACATCAATATTGCTGAACCATTTGCCTTGATCGGTTTTGCCGGTCCGCGTGTGATCAAGCAAACGGTTGGTGAGACGCTGCCAGAAGGATTTCAGCTCAGCGAATTTTTGCTCGAGCACGGCGCGCTCGACATGATTGTGGATCGACGCCAGATGCGAGACGAGATCGGTCGTCTGCTGGCTAAACTCGGTCAGCGGCTGCCGATGGAAATTCCGCCCGAAACACCGGCCGAAGCCTGACACTGAACGGCGATCCCACTCTGTGACCCCTCCGGCGCGCACACTGAGCGACTGGCTCACCCGCATCGAAGCGATGCATCCGGCTGAGATTGAGCTTGGGCTGGAGCGCGTGGCCGAGGTGTATCGCCGCTTGCCAAAGGCCCGTGTGCCGGCGGTGATCAGCGTGGCGGGAACCAATGGCAAAGGCAGCACCGTCGAGTGCATACGGCGCTGCGCCCTAGCCAACGGTTGGCGCGTAGGCGCGTATACGTCGCCTCATCTTGTTCATTTTAATGAACGGATTTGCATTGACGAATCGAATGCCGGCGATGCCGATATTGTCGCGGCGTTTGCTGCCGTCGAGGCCGCTCGCAACGAGGTGCCTCTGACTTACTTCGAATTCACCACGCTGGCGGCTCTGGCCTTGTTTCGCGCTGCGGATCTAGACCTTTGGGTGCTTGAAGTGGGTCTAGGAGGTCGACTCGACGCGGTGAACGTGGTCGATGCCGATGTGGCGGTGATAACCGCCATCGGTTTGGATCACCAAGACTGGTTAGGTGACACACGTGATGCGATCGCCGCGGAGAAAGCCGGCATCATGAGGCCCGGTCGAATAGCGGTGTGCAGCGATCCGGATGCGCCAAACCCGATTGCGGAGCACGCCCGCACGATCGGCACAACGCTCTTTCAGATCGGTCGCGATTTTGCGGTGGAGCGACAGGCTAGCCAATGGACCTACTCGTGTCGTTTGTCGTTGCCGGGTCAATCGTCGTTGACCGAGCGGTCGCGGTCTGAGCTCGACGCACCGCTGGGTGCGGTGCTAAACAATCTCGCCGGCGCGCTGACGGCGATGACGGCATTAAACGCACTGCCAGCTCCCTCTGCGCTTGAACCGGTCTTCGAAAATTGGTCGCACCCGGGTCGCTTACAGCGTGTTCGTCGACGCACCACGTGGTGGCTGGATGTCGCTCACAATCGTGAATCGGTTCAGCATCTGGTCAGTGTGCTTGAGCGGGAGCACCGATCAGCGCGGCCTAAGCAATGCATCGTCGTGGTGGGTATGTTGGGTGACAAACCGGTTGACGATGTGCTCCAATCGTTAGCGTCCGTCGCAACACATTGGTGTGTGGCGTCGCTTGACTCGCCACGCGCATTATCTGCACAGGAACTCGCGGCGAAAGTGAACCAGGTGAGTGCGCACACGGTCGAACGCTTTGACTCCGTCGCGGGGGCGATGGCGGTGGCCCGGGCAAGGGCCGGCGCCCGAGACTGTGTCGTGGTGACCGGCTCGTTTCACACAGTGGGGCCCGCACTGGCCTGGCTCGGATATTCGGATTGAGGAAGCTCAATGGAGCGCGCAACACAAGAACGACTCGTTGGGGCAACGCTGCTCATCATGGCGGGCGTTATCCTGATTCCCTGGCTGCTCGACGGGGACGTGTCGCCGCCCGCGGTGAACGAAACGCCGTTGGTGCTCCCCGGGAGTGATGAGCGAAACAGTAACGAGACGCGACGCATTTCACTCGAGACGCCGCGAAACGAATCGCGCAGTGCGCCCGTCACACTCGACACCCGTAGCGTGCGCGATGTCGATACGCCAGCCCCATTGAGCTTACCCGCGCCGGTTGAAACGGTGGATGCCGGACCGGCGGCGCCGGACCGTGCCGATACGGCAACGCCAGCTCAAACGTCGGGAGCAGAGGAGGAACGCCGCGCTGAGGCGACGGTGCCGGCTCGATTCGCTCGGGCGATGCCACCGGATGATGAGTCGACACCCGCACCACCCGTCGACGTCGCGCGCGAGCCGGCCGTCTCTGAGCCGGTTACGCCCGCTCCCAGTGTCAGTCAGCCGGCTGCGACGCCGCCACCGGCATCGACACCCACCGCGTCGGTGGCTGAGTCGGGGTGGGCCGTGCAGGTGGGCAGTTTTGCCAGTGAGGCCAACGCGCGTCGTTTGACCGCTCAGCTCCAGGACAAAAGCTATCGCGCCTTTATCACCGAGAGCGACTCGAGTGGCCGCACACTCTATCGGGTACGCGTGGGACCGGTCGCCGAGCGCGATGAGGCGGAGCTGCTCGCCGCAGCCTTACGCGAGGATCGGCAACCTGCGCGGGTGCTACGCCACCGTTAAGCGCAGTGGGCACAGGACTTTTCGGTGGTCTTCGAGCAGACGTATTGCGCGCCCGCGGTCTCAGGAGGGACATGCGGGGGCGGATCTGGGCGTTGATGAGCCGTGTTTGTCGGGTTTGCGCGTATTCGTACCTGAGACTTTTCCAACAAGCTGATAGAATGCGCGGCATTACCCACACACGAGATATAACGCCATGATCACGATTGACTATCTGATTATCGCCATCTTGCTGGTGTCGATGATCGTAGGCTTTTTCCGCGGCTTTTTCCCTGAACTTGTTTCCATTGTCACTTGGATTGTGGCGATCTTTGCAGCGATGAACTTCAGCGGTCTTGTCGAGCCGTATTTGCAAGGCAAACTCGGATCGGTGGTCGTCGAACTATGGGCATCACGCATCATCGTTTTTGTCATCGCGTTGATTCTAGGGGGGTTGCTTGGGCAACTCGTGTCGCTAGCGATCGATAAGTCGGGTCTTAGCGGCACTGATCGAATGCTGGGCTTGGTGTTCGGTGTGGTGCGGGGCGCCGTCATTTTGGGTGTGCTTGTTATTCTTGGTCAGTTGATGGGTTTTCAGCGCGAGCCGTGGTGGCCCCAATCGCAGCTCATTCCGATGGCTGAGCGCGTGGGCGATACACTAAGGGTGATGGTCCCTGATAGCGTCAATGAATTTCTCGACAACCGCATCGAGCCCGTGGGCGACGACATGACGGATCCGCCCCTAGACAATCCGGATGCAGACACTTCCGATAACGGATCGAACTGAGGCAATAGAAGCGCATGTGTGGGGTAGTAGGAATCGTCGGGCGCCGCCCCGTTAATCTGGCCATTTACGATGCGCTCACGGTGCTACAACATCGCGGCCAAGATGCCGCCGGCATCGTGACGTGTGATGGCAACAAGTTATACGCGCGTAAGTCAAACGGCCTGGTGCGCGATGTGTTTCGTCAAGATCATATGCTTGAGTTGATCGGGAACTATGGCCTCGGCCATGTGCGCTACCCCACAGCGGGTTGTTCAAGTTCGCTGGAGGCGCAGCCGTTTTACGTGAATTCTCCCTACGGAATCTGTCTTGGGCACAACGGCAATCTGACCAATGCCGCTGAATTGAGCAGCATGCTCGCTCGGGAAGATCGGCGGCATTTGAACACCGGTTCAGATACCGAAGCGCTCCTCAACGTGTTTGCGCACGAGTTGCAGTCAATCGATCGCGCGGCACTCACAGCGGACGATGTGTTTACCGCCGTGCGAGCGGTGCATCGTCGTTGCCGGGGTGGCTATGCGGTAACGGCACTCATAGTGGGGCAAGGCATCGTCGGCTTTCGCGATCCCTATGGCATCCGTCCGCTGGTGCTGGGTAAGCGCGAAACACCCGATGGTCGCGAACATATGCTGGCGTCCGAAAGCGTGGCGCTGGATGCGCTTGGTTTTGAACTCGTGCGGGATGTCGCGCCGGGGGAAGCGGTCTATCTCGATCTCAATGGTCGTGTGCACAGTGAAATGTGCGCACCCAATGCGCAGCTCAATCCCTGTATGTTCGAATACGTGTATTTTGCGCGTCCCGATTCAATCATCGACAACATTTCGGTGTACAAGGCCAGGCTTCGAATGGGCGAGAAGCTCGCCGAGAAAATTCTGCGTGAGTTTCCGAATCACGATATCGATGTTGTGATTCCCGTGCCGGATACCTCGCGTACGGCGGCGATGCAGGTGGCCCACCATCTGGGCGTCAAGAATCGCGAAGGGTTTATGAAGAATCGTTACATCGGACGCACCTTCATCATGCCCGGCCAGACTCTGCGGAAAAAATCCGTTCGGCGAAAGCTCAACGCGATCGAGCTCGAGTTTCGCAAAAAGAATGTGCTGCTGGTGGACGATTCAGTCGTACGCGGTACCACTTCGCAACAGATAATCGAAATGGCCAGAGAGGCTGGGGCCAACAAAGTGTATTTCGCCTCGGCTGCGCCGGCCGTGCGGCACCCCAATGTCTATGGCATTGATATGCCCGCGACAAAGGAGCTTATTGCGCACGGCCGCAGTACCGAAGACATCGCCCAACTGATCGGCGCAGACTGGCTGGTTTACCAGGAATTGGAAGACCTCATCGAGGCGGTAGGTCACGACAAAGCCGATATTGAACAATTCGACACGTCCTGTTTTTCAGGTGATTATGTGACGGGCGACGTCACGGCAGCCTATCTCAATCGCTTGGAGCAACAGCGCGCGGATTCCGTAAAGAACAAGCCAAATCGGCAGAAAAGTCTGTTTGATGATGACGGTCGCAATGCGCTGGAGGCCATGTAGGTCGCACACCAGGACGTCTGGGCGGGTGGTTTGGCGAGCGTCGCACCGCATCAAAGCCGCGGGTTGGCCTGACCTTCTGTGACGAAGATCACAGTGCAGGTATCATGTGATCCGCATACTAAACGTGGACGGCTGCTCAGAGCGCGTCGACGCATCCGATACCGTCTACTTGGAACGCCACGTTCAACGGATGGCCTTTGCCAACCAATTTTCGCCTGGGATAGACAACATGCTTGAATCCGCAACACCGGCTACTGAAGAGCTGGATCCGGCCGTGAGGGCCTTGCTTCCTAATTACATTCGACGTCGAGAATCGGACGTTGAGATGATGGCCGTGTTGCTGGGTCGGCGAGACTACAAAGAAGTCGGCAAACTGGCGCATAATATGCGAGGCTCCGGCACGGCCTACGGCTTTCCGCGCATCACCGAACTGGGTGGCCAAATTGAACACGCTGCGATGACAAGCGATACCGAGACATTGGAACGTCTGGCGGGCGAGCTGGGTGAATTTGTAGCGACAATGCGTCCCTGACTCGGTTGGGGCGCGAGGCATTCTCGCATGACGCTCCACCGACCAACTCATCAATGAACAATGCCGGCATGCTTCGGGTGCTGGTGCTGGACGACGATGCCGCTTTTTCGGCGTCGGTCGAGCAGCGTCTCAGCCAGCTGTGGCCCGAGCTCTCCTTAGTAGCGCGTAAGTCGACACATTACCGCGACAC
This sequence comes from Pseudomonadota bacterium, assembly GCA_039028935.1. Classification (NCBI taxonomy): domain Bacteria; kingdom Pseudomonadati; phylum Pseudomonadota; species Pseudomonadota bacterium. The sequence goes on from JBCCHD010000001.1 coordinate 243,026, forward strand.
CTTGTCGCACGATGTGCAACAAGCAAACATTGTGTTTCTGGATCACGAGTTCGACCAACGTTCGGGCCTAACGCTGTTGCGTGAACTGCGTGCTGAACGGCGGGCACCGGCCATTATTTTCGTCACCCATAATAGCGATGAACGACTCGCCGTGGCGGCCATTAAATACGGCGCCGACGACTATCTGCCAAAAGCGACGAGTAGCGCGGAACGTCTCGTGACCACGGTGAAAGAGTGCCTGCGGGCGACGCGCGTGGTGGCGTCACGTCGACCATCCGGCGCTGCGCGCACACAGCCGGTGACCGGCGTGTTGGTCAAGGGCTATCGATTGATCGATAAAATTGCCATGGGCATGGGGTCGGTTGTGTACCTGGCGTACAGTGAGTCACGTCGTGAGGACGTCGTGCTCAAAGTGCTGGACGGAGCGTTTGAGTTAGCCGATCAGGACGAAACATTCGAGCGTTTTCTCATCGAGATTCAGTCCGCTGCGGAGGTGACACATCCCAATGTGATCCGAATTCACGATGTGGGGGTGGCCGACCACCGCTTATTTATTGCCATGGAGTACATCCGGGGTGGAAGTTTGCGTCAGCGCATCGCGCGCGACGGCGCACTCCGTCCGCGCGACGCGCTCGACCTCGCGCTCAACATTGGTGACGCGCTGGGCGTCATTCACGCGCAGGGCATTCTCCATCGTGACCTAAAGCCGGGCAACATTTTGTTTCGCGACGACGGAACGCCGTGCCTGATCGACTTCGGTCTTGCCAAGCATGTGCAGCTTGATCAGGAAATCACGCTGCCGGGGCGAATCTACGGTACCCCTTATTACATGAGTCCCGAACAGGGATTGGGCGAAGAAATCGATGCGCGCAGCGATTTTTACAGTCTCGGAGTGGTGTTATTTGAGGCGCTGACCGGTCGTAAGCCGTTTATGGCCGGCACACCCGTGGCCATGCTCTATAAGCATCGCTTTGCACCGATTCCCGAAATCAACGACAAAAACAAACAATATCAGCCACTTATCCATTCTCTGATGGCCAAGGATCCCGCCGAACGACCCACCTCGGTCGAGGATTTATTGGCGGTACTAAATCACTATAAAAGTCTGTAAACTTAAGAGGTTAAGTGATTCTTCACACAAATTTCGCAGGGTGGATAGACGTTGACTAACACTTCACAACGCACGCGGCTCCGTATTGCACTGCTCGAGGACGACCAGGATCAGGCAGAGTTGGTCAACGCCTGGCTCCAGGCGGCCGGGCACAGCGTGAACCATTTTTCCTCAAGCCGGGTATTTCTAAGGGAAGTGCTTAGAGATAGCTATGATTTGTTGGTGCTCGATTGGATCGTGCCCGAGATGGACGGCATAGAGGTGATGCGGCGTGTGCGGGAAAGTGCACGCCACTACACGCCGGTGCTGTTTGTGACGGCAAAAGACACCGAAGACGACGTGGTCGCTGCGCTCGGGGCGGGCGCCGACGATTACATGGCCAAGCCACTCCGGCAGCGTGAATTTGCCGCGCGTGTGCTGGCGGTCATCCGCCGCGGGCGGGATGGCGCGGGCAAGGATGAGCTACCGGATGCGGCGCCGTTTGTGATCGACCTCAAACGCAAGCAAATCGAGCTCAATGACGATGTCATTGAATTAACGCACCGCGAATTTGATCTCGCTGTGTTTATGTTTCGAAATGCCGGTCGGGTCGTGTCGCGCAGCCACATCCTTGAGAGTATCTGGGGCATGCACGGCGCGGAACTCAATACCCGCACGGTGGATACGCACATTAGCCGGTTGCGCAAGAAACTGGGCATCAAAGCGGAAAACGGCTGGAAGCTATCCGCCATCTATCAACACGGCTATCGACTGGAGCGTACCGATACGCTCGAGGCCTGAGGACACTCGGCGACAGTCCATTCCAACGAGCCTGATGGGTGTGATGCTTGTCAGGCGATCATTCTGCAACGGGTAGTGTGATGAGCAAAGACACCAAAACCAATTCACCGTCTCAATCGAGTGCCGCTGAGCACGACGAGAGTCAGGAAAATGTCGACAAGATACGCGACATACTATTCGGCGGCCAAATGCGCGACTATGAATCGCGCTTTCGTCAGCTCGATGGCCACATATCCAAAGAGATCAATCGCATCAGCACGGACATCAATTCGCGGCTTGATCAGCTCGACCATTACATCAAAAACGAATTCACCATTCTGACGGAAAAGCTTAATGGCGAAGTAAAAGAGCGGGCCAGTGCGGCCGACGAGCTTGCAGGCAGTATGGCCGACATGCGCAAAGTACTTGAAAACCGCATCGCGGACGTTGATGAGGTGCACGGTGCCGCAGCACAGGAAATGCGTGGTCGTATGCATGAACAGGCGACCGAGCTATTGGAAGCGATTCGCAATAATCAGGCCGCCATCGAGAGCAGTCTACGTGATGAGTCGCGTAAACTCGGCGATGAAAAAGTAGCCAGGACCGATCTTGCCAGTTTGTTTACCGAGGTGGCGATGCGTCTTCAACGCGATTTCGATTTACCCGACGAGAAAGGATGAAGTCGCTGAGTCGCCGCTTTGAACGATCTTGAAAAAATAAAGAACATCCTTTTCGGTAACGAAAAGAAAGCCCTGGATTCCTTGGTGCGGCGTCTAGAGCGACCGGAAGCACGAACCGCGGATGTCGCCGACGTTCTCCCCGATGCTGTCACCCGCAGTTACAACACAGACGAGCGCCTGGGTAAAGCACTCAGCCAGCCACTCGAGTCCACGCTCAGCGAAGCCATTCGACGCGAACCCAAAAAATTTGCCGATGCTTTGTTTCCCGTGATGGGGCCGGCGATTCGTAAGGCCATCAGCGAAGCGATTAAATCCACACTGCAAACCATCAACACGGCCATCGAAGAGAAATCGATTGGCAACCGAATTCGCGCGGCACGTGCCGGCGTGCCGCTTGCGGAGTACGTGTTTCTCAAGAGCGTGGTCTACCGCGTTGATGAAGTGTATCTGGTCGACCCCGAGTCCGGTCGCCTCATTCATTACCTGCACCATCGGGACGTTGACAGCAAAGACGAAGACGCGGTGTCGGCCATGCTCACCGCTATACAGGACTTTGTACGCGATTCGTTTAGCAAAGGCACCGGCGGCGGGTTGCAGCGTGTGGCGATTGATGAGTACACGGTATTGGTCTCGCAGGGGCCTCATGCCATGTTGGCGTGTGTTGTGCGCGGCGGGCCACCGCAGTCGCTGTTGACCAATATCGACGCCGCCAACGAGCGCGTGCATCTGCGTCACGCGGAGGCGCTTGCCGAGTTCGACGGACAGGCCGGCAGTATCGCCGGGTTGGATGCGGAGCTTGAAACACTGTTGCAGGTGCAAAAACAGGAGACGGCGGCCACTCGTCCGCTGTTCGGCTGGAAGTCGAAACTGCTGGCGCTCGGGGTGTTGCTGTTGGTGGGCTATTTGATAGCAAACGCCTGGACGGTGAATCAAAAAATGCGCGCGCTGGCCGATCTTGTGCGCGCCACTCCCGGTATTCTCACGACCGAGTTGGCGCGTGACGGTCATCGCGCCATTGCGATTGAAGGGCTTCGTGATCCGCTCGCGCCACAGCCGCTTGATTTGGCGCGCCAAGTGGGCATCGATCCCAAACACTTTACGGCGAGCTTTCTGCCCTTTCAATCGTTGGAAGCGGCGATAATCGAGCAGCGTGCGCAGTCCACACTCGAGCCGCCGGCGGGCGTGTCATTAACGTTTGAAGACGGCACACTGTCCGCGAACGGCAGTGCGGCGGCGGGATTTCGCGAGCGGTTTATCAATCTTGCGCCATTGCTCGGCGGCGTGACGGACGTCGACGCGACGCAGTTGCGTTTAGATGATGCCTCACTACTCAAGTCGCTTGAGCAGGCGCTGGAACCGCCGCCGACGGTCGATCTGAGCGTGACGCAGGCGGTCGCCGTCGTGTCGGGTTCGGCGCCGCAGGCGTGGCACGATAAACTCCAAACCGTCAAAACGCTGGTGCCTGGCATCACTGATGTAAATCGAAAAGCGCTCAAACTCGAAGAGCGGGTCACGTTAGCCGGCCTGGTGGCATCGCTGCATAATCGAGCGGTGTTTTTTTCCTCGGGTGATCAGCTGGTGCCTAATCAAGAGGCGCAGATCAATCGCACCGCGACACGACTGCGCTCGTATGAGGAACTGGCGATCGGTCTGGGACTCAAACCTGTTGTGCGAGTCATTGGCGAAGTCGATGGGAGTGGCGATCCGCGTGTCAACGAGTCGTTGATGGCGCGGCGCGCGAGCGTCTATCGAGAGGCGCTCATCGCGTATGGCGTGAATGCTGCGTTGCTTCGTATTGAGGCCTCTGCCGTACCTCAGTCCGAAGTGGTTGATCCTGCCAAGCGCCGGGCCATCATCAAAATGTCATCACAATAAAAAAACAGGGGCGTCACTTTGGCTGAGCTCACAAAAAAAGTATGTATCATCGGCGATTTCGCTGTTGGTAAAACCAGTTCCGTCGCGCGTTGTGTCAACAACGTGTTTTCCGAAAAATACCTCACGACTGTGGGCGTTAAGATCGATACGAAAGAACTGTCACTGAGCAATCGAAGCGAACCGGTTAAGCTTGTGATTTGGGATATTGCCGGCACCGATCGTTTTTCGGCGGTTGAGTTTTCATACCTGCGCGGATCAAACGGCTTCATTTTGGTGATTGACGGCACGCGACAACACACGCTGGATGTGGCGAAAAAACTGCGTGCTGAGGCGTTTGAACGCTACGGTGAGCAACCGTGCGTGACGTTGATCAATAAGTCGGACCTGGAGGACGAGTGGCAAATCAGTGACGAGATGGTCGCTGAACTCGACGAACAAGGTTTCATGCCGTTTGTGACGAGCGCTAAAACCGGCGCGAATGTCGAGGCGGCGTTCACGCGCTTGGCCGAGTTGGTTGTGGACTGATCGTGTCGCTACCGTCCGCTGTTTCTCGTTACTTATTTCGTCTCGATCGAATTCAACGTCAGGCGCTGTGCCTCATGGTCGATGACCGCTATCGCGTTCATGAGGCGTGGGGAGATTGGCAAGGAATGGGTGTGTCAACGACACTCGATACCGACGCACGCGAGCTCGTTCCCGCACTGCATGGATTGCCGCTCGATGAGGTGGCCGTGCTTGAGTTTGTCGGGTTGCCCGGTGCAGGGACCTTCGATTTGCATGTGTTTACCGAGGGTAGCGACCGTTTTGTGTTGTTGTTGCCCTGCGATGCCGCCGAGCGACGCACCGCTGACATGCAGCAGGTGGCCAATGAAGTGCGCTTGCTCAACGAGCGACAAACTCGTTTGCTTAAAGAGCTTGAGGAGGCCCGTGCGGACCTCGAGGAAAAGAAACGCCAAGCTGATCATGCCAGTGCCATTAAATCACGGTTTATTGCGAGCATGTCACACGAGTTTCGTACCCCGCTGACATCGGTTATTGGCTATACCGAACTATTGCTGTCGGACCCAGGGACAGACGACATGAGTATGTCGCACGCCAGCGCCATACGACGATCGGCACACCATTTGTTGTCGATGGTCGACAACATTCTCGACCAAGCTCGGATCGAAGAGGGTAATGTCGCGATTCGACTGGCGGCAATGAATGTACGTCAGGTGACGGACGACATCACGGCGATGCTCGCACCGCTTGCCGCAGAGAAGTTTTTGGGTTTTGCCGCGTTTGTGGCGCCCGATGTGCCCAAATGGGTGTATACGGACGAAGTTCGCGTGCGGCAAATATTGGTAAACCTCGTGGGCAACGCGATCAAATTCACCGACACGGGTTCGATTCGGCTCGAGATCACGTGGCAATCCGATCGTCTGACTTGTGTGGTTATCGATACCGGTCCCGGCATCGAACCCGATCAGCAGGCACTGATCTTCAACGCGTTTCATCGGGTGAATGGCCAAGACACAAAGCGCGGTACAGGACTTGGGCTGAACATCACGGCGCGTTTGGTTGAGTTGCTCAAAGGCACCGTTGCACTCGCATCGCAGCCAGGGCACGGCAGCACGTTTACCGTGGAGCTACTGGCGCCCATTTCAGAACCTGAGGCGTTGACGGCTGACCCCAGTGTCAGTGCACAAGGGGGCAATGCTCGGGTGATGGTCGTGGAGGACGATCCTGATTTGGTGGAGCTACTGAGTTTGTTTTTGGCGCGCGGTGGCTACGACGTAGTGCTTGCGCATGATGGCCAGCAGGCGATCGACGTGGCGTTGAGTGAACAGCCTGATTTGGTGCTGATGGACGTCAATATGCCGGTCATGGATGGCTTGTCAGCCGCGAAGGCACTGCGAAGCGAAGGCTATCAAAAGCCGGTGATCGCCTTGACCGCAAGTTTGAGTGTCAATGATCGCGATCAAGCCTTCGACTATGGGTGCGATGGCTATTTGGTCAAACCAATTAGCATGCCCGAGCTGCTGTCATCGGTTGAGCGATACCTCAACGAAGCGGCTCAGAGCGCCGAGGCGATACGATGAGCGCCCGACCGTTGCGGCAGGACAGCGGGACCGAGGTCAACGCCTTTTTGGCAGTGCCGACGTCCGATGAATGGGTGGCGTGGGCGCTTGAAAACGAAGCGGCATTGCTTTGGGATCATGGCAATTGTGAGAAGAAGGCCGCCTCAACGGCGCTGCAACTGCTTTATCGCTACCCGCAAAATGACGCGTTGGTTTATCGCATGTCGCGATTAGCGCGGGAAGAACTGCGTCATTTTGAACAGGTGCAAAAGCTCATCAAGCAGCGTGGCCACGAGTTTGTGCTGGTGCCAGCGGCTAAGTACGCGGCCCGACTGCTCAAAGCCGTGCGAACGCATGAACCGCAGCGACTCATCGATCAGCTCATTATTGGCGCCTTTATTGAGGCGCGCAGCTGCGAGCGCTTTGCGCGGGTGGCACCGAACCTCGACGCGCCGCTCAAAAAGTTCTACCTGGGCTTGATGGAGTCGGAAGCGCGACATTTTCGCGAGTATCTCACGCTCGCCGAGCCGCTTTGCCAAACTGACGAACTCGATGCACGCATTGCGTTTTTTCGTGCGCTAGAAGCCGATGTTATTTCAGAGCCGGACGACGTGTTTGCGTTTCACAGTGGTCCACCACGCAACGAATAGGCCATTTTTGTCGTACAGCGCCTCCCCGTTTGTGTCGGCATCGGATCGACCACGCCCGCCGGCAATGCGCGTCCACCCAAATGGCTCAAGCGCGAACCCACTGTCTGGCAAACCATCGCGATGAGGGGCGAATCGATCCCGTGCTCGGCATCGTTGATCGCGCGGGGAACGGTTGGGTTAGCGAGGTAGGCGCTGCAGTTCGGCACCTTGCGCTGACCAGTACAGAACGCTGCCGTGTTCGAACCAATCGCCCAGCACAATGCGCTGATGGGTCTGCTGCTCGTATTCGATTGTGTGCACTCTAGGTCGATGGGTGTGACCGTGCAATAGGATCTTCACGTCATGACGAGCAAATGCATCACGGACGGCGTCGGCGTTGACGTCCATGATGTCCTCGCTTTTGCTCGACATTTCCGACGCGCTGGCCGAACGCAATTGTTTGGCCAGGTCCAGGCGCTGCGGCACACTCATGGCCAAGAGGTTGGCCTGAAAATCGGGGTTGCGTAACGTGGCGCGTAGCGTTTGATAGTCGGTGTCATCGGTACAGAGTGTGTCACCGTGCATAAGCAGCAGGCGTGTTCCATAGCAGCTGATCACCGTTTCATCGGGCAGCACCGTGAGGCCGCAGGCGTCGGCAAACGCACTGCCAATCAGAAAGTCGCGATTACCGTGTGTAAAGAAAATGGCAATGCCGCGCGCAGTCACGCCGCGCAATACTTCGATCATCGCGTCGCCGGTTTCCCCCGGTGCATCATCTCCGATCCAGGCTTCGAACAAATCGCCAACGATATAAAGGTTTTCGGTGGTGGAGGGAAGCGCGTTGAGAAAATCGAAAAGCTGTGCAGTGATCTCTGGTCGTGTGGGATCAAGGTGTACATCGGATAAAAACACCGTATGCGGGTCAGTCGAGAAATCTCGGCCGACGGCGCTACTGATCGCCTCAGTTTGTTTGAGCAGCGCAACGGCACCGTCTCCGGAGTGGTTGGCGTGCTTGATTGACGGGCGTGCGTTCAAGAACGAACCGTGTACGGCAGGTTGAACCACAGGGGCTACTTGCGCAGTTTTGCCGATTTGAGCATCACGGTTTCAAGGGGTACGTCGGATGGGAAACTGCCCTTCGAGCCGGTCTTAACCGCGCCGATTTTGTCGAGCACATCCAATCCTTCGATGACCTCACCAAACACGGTGTAGCCCCACCGTTTTTCGCTTGGGTCGAGGCTGTGATTGTCGACAAGATTGATGAAGAACTGGGACGAAGCGGTGTGGGGCGGACCGAGCCGCGCCATGGCGATCGTGCCGCGGTAGTTACGCAGACCATTGCCCGATTCGTTAGGAATTTCAGGCTTAGTGGGTTTTTCGGCGAAGTCGCTATCATAGCCACCGCCTTGGACCATGAAGTCGCCGATCACGCGATGAAAAATGGTGCCGTTATAGTGGCCGCTGCGTACATATTCGACAAAGTTCTTTACCGTGATGGGCGCGCGACGGCCATTGAGTTCGAGCACGATCGTGCCCAGGGTAGTTTCCATTTCAATGATCGGAAAGGTTGGAATACGCGGCGTGCGTTTTTTCTTGGCGGGCTCCTGGGCGTGGGCACCGGTTGAGAACAACAGCGATAACATAATGCCAGCCAGCCAGCGGTGAGCAACAAAAGTGGATACAGCCTGTTTCATAAGTTGAGTTCCTCTAGAGAGTGCCAGGTCGTCTGTTCGTGGCGGAGCGCCTCTTCGGTCCGCCTGTCGGTCTTGCCAATCGCCCGGTTTACGCTACCATCTGCCGACGCGCTCCACGCTTGGAGGCGAAGACGGCCGGTGAGTTCCCGCGCAATAATCAATAAATGTGTCCGCCCCTAGGGGCCAACAGCAGGTGTCGCATGACCATTCAATTGTACAACAGCCTGAGTCGGCAAAAGGAAACCTTCGAGCCGATGGTGCCTGGCAGGGTCGGAATGTATGTCTGCGGCCTGACGATCTATGATCACAGTCATCTTGGACACGCGCGCATGCTCACTGCATTTGACGTCATCGCGCGGCATTTCTCGGCGGAAGGCTTTGAGGTTACCTATGTCCGCAATATCACGGACATCGATGACAAGATTATTCAGCGCGCTGCCGAGAATGGCGAGACCGTTGACGAACTAACGGCGCGATTTACGGCGTCGATGCACCAGGATTGCGACGACCTGGGCCTTTTGCGCCCGACCATCGAGCCGACTGCGACAGGCTCGATCGCCGAGATCATCGCCATGATTGAGGTGCTGGAAGCGAAAGGGTTTGCCTATCAGGGTAGCAACGGCGACGTATTTTACGCGGTCAAGAAGTTTGCGCCGTACGGCAAGTTATCGGGCAAGCAGATTGACGATCTCCGCGCGGGTGAACGTGTGGATGTGGACGACGCCAAGCGTGATCCGCTCGATTTTGTTTTGTGGAAAGCGGCCAAGCCTGGTGAGCCAAAATGGGATAGCCCGTGGGGCGAGGGCCGACCCGGCTGGCATATCGAGTGCTCTGCCATGTCAACCACCCATCTTGGTAATGAGTTTGATATTCACGGTGGCGGCATGGATCTGCAGTTTCCGCATCACGAAAACGAGATTGCGCAAACGTGTGCAGCGACCGGTCAAGATTTTGCGCGGTATTGGATGCATAACGGTTTTGTCCAGGTCGACAATGAAAAAATGTCCAAATCGCTGGGCAACTTTTTTACCATTCGCGACATCATCAAGCTCTACAAACCGGAAGAAATTCGGTTGTTTTTGCTCAGCGCACATTATCGTAAACCGATAAACTTCTCCGATGGCGAGTTAAATCAGGCGAGCACGAATCTAACCCGGCTGTATCTGTCGTTGCGTGGTCTTACTGACGGCACGCCGCCGGTTGAAGAATCCTACACCGAGCGGTTTCGAGCTGCGATGAATGACGACTTCAACACCGCTGGTGCGATGTCGGTCCTGTACGAGCTGGCGCGCGATATCAACGTCGCCCGTGAGCGTGATCGCGATCAGGCGGCTGACCTGGCGGCACTGCTCAAGGTACTCGGTGGCCGCTTGAATATCCTTCAGGCCGATCCGGAGGCTCAGTTGCGCGGCGATTCAGGGGACGGACCGTCGGATGCGGAAATCGATGAGATGGTGGCAGAACGGACGGCGGCGAAAGCCGCCAAAAATTGGGCGAAGGCAGACGCGATCCGCGAGACGCTCTCCGCCCAAGGAATTGTGCTGGAAGACAGCGGCAACGCCACTACCTGGCGGCGACAATGACCCCGGTGGGCGGTCGTTCGCAGCGCGATTTTGTCGCGCAGACCGAACGCTGAAAAGGTCTGAAATTTACGGCTTTTTGCTTGTTGACCTGACCTAAACCCGCACGTATTATCCCAGTCCCGCGCGCGGCGTGTGGAACGTTTGGATCGTTATGATCGGGGTATGGCGCAGTCTGGTAGCGCATCTGCTTTGGGAGCAGAGGGTCGGGAGTTCGAATCTCTCTGCCCCGACCACCTAACTTCCTGAATTTCATTGATAAATGACTTGCGCCCGTAGCTCAACTGGATAGAGCATCGGCCTTCTAAGCCGAGGGTTGCAGGTTCGAGTCCTGCCGGGCGCGCCACGCTTGGTGCGACAACACTATGGTGGGCGTAGCTCAGTTGGTAGAGCCCCGGATTGTGATTCCGGTGGTCGTGGGTTCGAGCCCCATCGTCCACCCCATTTATTGTCGCGGCCGATTCGTCGGCAGCGACTCCGCGCACGCTGCAAAGCTGGCGCGGAGGCATCGTCGATGTGCGCGGCGAGTTCGGGGTCACGATGAACGCCGAATTGGTCGCCGTCGGGGATGAGTGAATTGGGCCGCAGTGCGGCCTTTTTTGTTGGTCCGAATGGCCGCAAATCGCGACCAAGCGCGACCGTGGTTTATACTTTGACAGTGACATAATTTGCGAGAGTGGCGGAATTGGTAGACGCGCTGGATTTAGGTTCCAGTGGGGCAACCCGTGAGAGTTCGAGTCTCTCCTTTCGCACCATTTCATACCGGCTTTCATGGCGCGCCCGACATCGAAAACCGGCAGACACAAACAGGGCGTAGAGGCGCACGACATGCAAGTTTCCGTAGAATCCACCGGCACACTGGAACGCAAAATGACCGTTCAGGTGCCGGCTGACAAAATTGGCTCCGAAGTCGAAAGCCGGCTCAAAGAAGTGCGCAAAACGGCGCGCCTCGACGGCTTTCGCAAAGGCAAGGTTCCGTTCAGCGTCGTGCGTAAGCGCTTCGGTGGTCAGGTGCGGCGCGAAGTACTTGGGGATCTCATCGAATCGAGCTATCGCGATGCCCTCATCGAAGAAAAATTAAATCCAGCGGGTCAGCCCAGTATCGAACCGTCGTCGATGGAGCCCGGTAAAGATCTGGAATACGTGGCGACGTTTGAGGTCTTTCCAGAGGTTGAGCTCAAGCAGATCGAAGGCTTAAAGCTCGAAACCGTGACGGCTGATGTCGCGGACAGTGACCTGGATACCATGATCGAGACCCTGCGCAAACAGCGGGCGACATGGGTCGACAACGACGCCGCGGCCGCGCGCGATGATCGCGTGACGATCGACTTTGTCGGCACACTCGACGGCGAGCCGTTCGAGGGCGGGTCGGCAGAGGACTACCCAGTCGTCATCGGCGCGGGCCAGCTTCTGCCAGACCTCGAGGACGGCCTCGAAGGGATGAAAATCGGCGACGAGAAGTCGGTGGAAGTGAATTTTCCCGACAACTACCAAGCCGAACAGCTCGCGGGAAAGAAGGCCGATTTTGCGGTCACTGCGAAAAAAGTCGAAGTGCAGGCGCTGCCCGAATTGAATGAGGAATTTATTCAGCAATTCGGCGTCGAAGACGGCACGATGGAGGCCTTTCGAGATTCTGTGCGTGACAACATGCTGCGCGAGCTGGGCGAGCGTCTTAGCGGTCAACGCCGGCAGGTAGCGCTCGATGCACTCTGGGAGGCCAACGAGTTTGAGCTACCCAAAGCGCTCGTTGAGCAGGAAACTCAGGCCATGCGCGAGGACACGGGCCGGCGTATGGGCGTGACCGACGAGGCGCAGTTGCCGCCCGCCGACATGTATGCGGAGCAGGCCAAGCGTCACGTTGGGCTTCGATTGCTGATCAACGAGATCATTACCAGTAAAGAATTGACCGTAAATGCCGATCAGATTGAAGAGAAGCTAGCGAGTATTACGGGTAGCTACGAGCAAAGTGAAGAGGTGCTCAAGCAATACCGTAGTAATCCGCAGATCATGCAGCAGATCGAAGCGATGGTCATGGAAGAACAAGTGGTTAACCTGCTTGTCGACCAGGCCGATGCGACCGAAAAGTCGGTAAGCTTCGATGAGGCGATGAACGGCTAACGTCCGGGAAAGACTGCCGCGGGTGAGCGCTTGAAAACGGCATCACCCGTGCACATATTGAATAGGACGGTCAGCAGTAAAGTCGGGCCGACCACCCACGGCGGCGCGGCGCGATCGGACCGCCATCGATCGGGCGTAAGCCCTTGCAGGAGTGCAGACATGACAGCCCACAATTCCAATTCCGGCCCCTTAGGGGCGATCGATAATGCGCTGGTGCCAATGGTGGTGGAGCAAACCGCCCGTGGTGAGCGCTCCTACGACATCTACTCGCGTCTGCTCAAAGAGCGCGTGATTTTCGTGGTGGGGCCGGTTGAGGACCACATGGCGAATTTGATTGTGGCCCAGCTTCTGTTTCTTGAGTCAGAAAACGCGGACAAGGACATCAGTTTGTACATCAACTCACCGGGCGGAGTGGTGAGTGCCGGCCTGTCGATTTACGACACCATGCAGTTCATTAAGCCCGATGTGAGCACCATCTGCCTGGGTCAGGCGGCGAGTATGGGTGCTGTGCTGCTCGCTGGCGGCGCCCATGGCAAGCGCTATTGCCTGCCGCACTCCCGCATGATGATCCACCAGCCATTGGGTGGGTTTCAGGGCCAGGCGACCGATATTGATATTCACGCGCGTGAAATCCTGCTTGTCAGGGAACGCCTGAACACGATTTTGGCCAATCACACCGGTCAATCCGTTGAAACGATTCAAAAAGACACGGAGCGCGACAACTTCATGGATGCCGCCACGGCGACGTCCTATGGACTCATCGATGAAGTTTTGGACCGGCGACCGGACGCACCGAAGGCCGATTAACAAAATATCTTTATAAACAGGAGTTTGTGTTTATACTGATTCCAGCTCGGCGCTGTTTTTCTTTGCCAATACGCGGTAAGGTCGCTATCATCAAAGAGAGGCGTGCTGGGCGCTGAACCTGTACTAGTCGGAGACCGCTGCATGAGCGACGATACACGAGGCAAAAACGAAGACGGCAAGCTGCTGTATTGCTCGTTTTGCGGCAAGAGCCAGCACGAGGTGCGTAAGCTCATCGCCGGCCCTTCGGTATTCGTGTGCGACGAATGCGTCGAGCTGTGCAATGACATTATTCGCGAGGAGCTCGAAGAACGCGGCGACGAGGGTAATGAGAAGCTGCCAACGCCGCACGAGATCAAAGCGACACTCGACGAGTATGTGATCGGTCAGCAACGGGCGAAAAAAGTCTTGTCCGTCGCGGTTTACAACCATTACAAACGTCTGCAGACGCATCGCAGTGACAACAGTAAAAGCGATGTCGAGTTGTCAAAGAGCAACATCTTGCTGATCGGGCCCACCGGCTGCGGCAAAACGCTGTTAGCCGAAACGCTGGCACGATTGCTGAACGTACCGTTTACGATCGCTGACGCCACGACCCTAACCGAAGCGGGTTACGTGGGCGAAGACGTCGAGAACATCATTCAAAAGCTTCTGCAAAAGTGCGACTACGACGTCGACAAGGCACAAACTGGCATTGTCTACATTGACGAGATTGACAAGATCTCTCGCAAATCCGACAACCCCTCTATCACCCGTGATGTGTCGGGTGAAGGGGTGCAGCAAGCCCTTCTGAAACTCATTGAGGGGACGGTTGCGTCGGTTCCGCCGCAGGGAGGTCGTAAACACCCGCAGCAAGAGTTTCTGCAGGTCGATACCTCCAATATCTTGTTCATCTGCGGTGGCGCGTTTGCCGGTCTGGAAAAGATTATTGTTAATCGGTCCCAGAAGAGTGGCATTGGGTTTGTGGCCGAGATTAAAGGCAGTGAAGAAGACATCAATATCGGCGAAGTATTCCATGACACCGAGCCAGAAGACCTCATCAAATTTGGCCTAATTCCTGAATTTGTCGGTCGTTTGCCGGTGGTCGCCACGCTCGAAGAACTCGACGAAGACGCGTTGGTCACGATTCTCGTTGAGCCCAAAAACGCGCTCACCAAACAGTACCGTCGGCTGTTTGAAATGGAAGGCGCGGAGCTCGAGCTGCGCGAAGACGGCCTGCGCGCCATCGCCAAGCGGGCAATGGAGCGAAAAACCGGTGCGCGCGGGCTGCGGACCATACTTGAAAACGTCTTGCTCGACACCATGTATGACCTACCCGACATGCTAAATGCAACCAAGATCGTGGTGGATGAGTCGGTGGTGACTGGCGAGAACACGCCCTACATCATTTACGAATCAGAGGATGGAGCAAGCGGCGAACACCCGCAGCGACCAACCGGTTCCGACATCTAACCTATCGTTTTGAGGTGTCGAACACACCTCTCGCTACACCGTTTTTCCGCGCGTCGGTGCGCACAAACCGACGTGTAGATGACGCCGCAGGCTGCCGGGCGCCCAAGCGCTTCAAAGGAATCAATCAGTGTCTGATAAACCCAGTAAAACACTAACCGCGCTGCCCGAAGGTCAGCTTCCGGTAGTCCCACTTCGCGATGTTGTGGTGTACCCCCACATGGTCATTCCGTTGTTCATGGGGCGTGAGAAATCCAAACTCGCGCTCGAGCAGGCTGTTGAGCAGGGCAAACAAATTGTTCTGGTGGCTCAAAAGCAGGCCGATACGGACGACCCGGGATTGGACGACGTCTACCGGGTTGGCACGCTCGCCAATATTCTGCAGCTCGTAAAAATGCCGGACGGCACCGACAAGGTGTTGGTCGAAGGCAAGCAGAGAGTGCGTCTTGTCGACCTAGAGCTCGACAGTTACTTTACCGCGTCGGTAGACGCGCTCGAAGTCGACGTCGAGCATTCAGAACAAGAACTCAAAGTGTTGTCACGATCAGTCGTGTCGCAGTTTGAGCAGTACGTGAAACTCAATAAGAAAGTCCCGCCTGAGGTACTAACCTCGCTGTCGGGTATCGATGACAGCAGTCGATTGGCCGACACGATCGTCGCGCACATGTCGCTGGGCGTCGACATCAAACAACAGGTGCTCGAAACCGGTGAAACGCAGCCGCGTTTGGAGATGGTGCTCGGTTTGATTGAAGGCGAAATCGACTTGCTGCAAGTCGAAAAACGCATTCGTGGCCGTGTTAAGCAGCAAATGGAAAAGAGCCAACGCGAGTACTATTTGAATGAGCAAATGAAAGCCATTCAAAAAGAGCTCGGCGAAATGGAAGATTCGCCGAACGAGCTGCAAGATCTTGAGAATCGCATTGAAGCAGCGGGCATGTCTGACGAGGCGGTGGAGAAGGCGACGTCCGAGCTCAATAAACTCAAAATGATGTCTCCCATGTCGGCGGAAGCGACCGTCGTACGAAATTACATTGACTGGCTGGTCAAAGCGCCGTGGACCAAGCGCACCAAAATTTCGCGTTCGCTGTCTAAGGCTGAAAAGGTACTTGAAGCCGATCACTATGGCTTGGAGAAAGTGAAAGAGCGCATTCTGGAATACCTCGCTGTGCAGCAGCGCGTGCGAAAACTGAAAGGCCCAATCTTGTGTTTGGTTGGTCCCCCCGGTGTGGGTAAAACCTCGCTGGGCCAGAGCATCGCGCGAGCCACGAATCGCAAGTTTGTGCGCATGTCGCTCGGTGGCGTGCGCGACGAGGCCGAAATTCGCGGGCACCGTCGTACCTACATTGGCTCGATGCCAGGCAAGATCGTGCAAAATCTGTCCAAGACAGGCGTACGAAACCCGCTCTTTTTGCTTGATGAAATCGACAAAATGTCGATGGACTTCCGGGGTGACCCGTCATCGGCCCTGCTCGAAGTGCTCGATCCTGAGCAGAACACCTCATTTAATGATCACTATCTCGAAGTCGATTTCGATTTATCCGACGTGATGTTTGTGTGCACAGCGAATAGTCTCAATATTCCAGCACCCTTGCTGGATCGTATGGAAGTCATTCGCCTCGCCGGTTATACCGAAGACGAAAAAACCAATATTGCGCGACGTTATTTGGTGCCCAAGCAAATGAAGCAGAACGGGCTCAAAAATACGGAGCTGGAAATTGCCGATGAAAGTCTGCTGGACATCGTTCGCTACTACACACGCGAAGCGGGCGTACGCAATATGGAACGCGAAGTATCCAAGATTTGCCGAAAAGTAGTGAAAAAGCTGCTGTTAGAGAAGCCAGAAAAACCGGTGGTCGTGAACAGTGACAACCTTGAAGACTACCTCGGTGTTCGCAAACATCGCTTCGGCCTTGCTGAAGAACACAATCAGGTCGGACAGGTGACTGGGCTCGCTTGGACCGAAGTGGGTGGTGAACTGCTCACCATCGAAGTGGCCAACGTGGCCGGTAAAGGCAAGCTTATCCAGACGGGTCAGTTGGGCGATGTGATGCAGGAGTCGATTCAAGCGGCGATGACCGTGGTGCGCAGTCGCGCCAAGGTGCTTGGCTTGAGCGACGATTTCCATGCGAATCACGATATCCACGTGCACGTGCCGGAGGGCGCGACACCCAAAGATGGCCCAAGCGCTGGTATTGGGATGTGTACGGCGCTGGTGTCGTCTCTAACCAACACACCCGTGCGCGCCGATGTGGCGATGACCGGCGAGATTACACTGCGCGGCGAAGTGCTGCCCATTGGCGGTCTGAAAGAGAAGCTGCTGGCGGCACATCGAGGCGGCATCAAGACGGTGATCATTCCGGACGAAAACGCCAAAGATCTGGTTGAGATCGCGGACGACATCAAGGGTGACCTGGAAATTATTCCGGTTAAGTGGTTTGATCAGGTGGCGGAGATTGCACTGTCGCATTCGCCGGTACTTGGCAAATCGGGCAAGAAGCCAGCCACAACCAAAAAGAAGACGACGAAGGGCGCTTCGACAACCGTGAGACCGCACTAGCGGCTGATGGTGTTCGGGGTGGGTTCATTCTGCGAGTAGGCAGTCTCCCCGACCGAAGCGTCTCGATAGATCGGAAGTCGCCCAGTTACGACGCCGGATGCGGGCACGGGCACAACGCATTGACGAGGCCGATCCTCGCGGCTGACACCGCGAGCAACGGGGCGCAACAGCGCCCGCTATCTGGAATCAAAGGAGATACCGCATGAATAAAGGTGATTTAATCGATGCCGTAGCGGCCAGTGCCGATATGGGTAAATCCGACGCTACCGATGCCGTGAACGCTGTTTTTGACAGCATCAAGAGCACGTTGGCCGACGGTGGTTCGGTAAGCATTGCGGGCTTTGGCAGCTTTGTGGTCCGGGATCGAAAAGCCCGTACCGGCCGCAACCCGAAAACCGGTGAACCGTTGCATATTCCGGCGAGTAAGGCGGCTGCGTTTAAGGCTGGTAAAGCGCTAAAGGATGCCGTAAACTAGCGCGCCTTCAAGGCTGAGACTGGGTGCTTAGCTCAGCTGGGAGAGCGGCGCCCTTACAAGGCGTAGGTCGGGGGTTCGATCCCCTCAGCACCCACCATTAAATAGGAGTGGTAGTTCAGCTGGTTAGAATACCGGCCTGTCACGCCGGGGGTCGCGGGTTCGAGTCCCGTCCACTCCGCCATACGAACGGGGCGCATCTGCGCCCTGTTTTTTAAATGGCTGCTGAACTACCTCACACCTAATCCATACTCATCAGGTCCACCTGTGTCGATTGCCCGAGGCGATTGCACGCCTTTCTCGTGCGAGTTTCGGATGAAAATTGCGCGTTTTGGACTAGAGCCGCACGCCCTGAAACGCTAAACTAGCGGGCTTTAAGGCGCCCTGTGGCGCCATTTCTTTAGCAAAACTGGAACGCAGATTATGTTACAGAATATCCGCGACAACGCCCGAGGCGTTGGCGCCATCATCATGCTCGGCCTGCTTATCATTGCGTTTGCAATCTGGGGCATCGATTTTCAGTTTGGCGCCAATCAGCCAGTGGTGACGGTCAACGGCAAAGAGGTGTCCAACAACCTTATCGCGAATGCTTACCAGCAGCAGATTCAGCGGTTCCAAGAGTTCTACCCAAATGGCATTCCCGATGTTGCTCAGGAAGAACTTAAGCAAAACGTGATCGATTCGTTTGTGCGAAGCGAGCTACTTAACCAGCACGTGGTCGAACAAGGTTACGCACTGTCGAATGCGAGTGTGATGGACGCAATACGTGATCTGCCCGCGTTCCAGCTCGACGGCAAATTCAGCACCACGCAATTCGATTTTCGGGCGCGCACAGCCGGTATGACACAGGATGGTCTGTTCAACGAATTCCGCGATTCCATGCTGCTTCAGCAGCTGTCCAACGGTTTTGTCAATTCGTCGTTTATCACGCCCGCTGAAGCGATGTTGCGTGGTCGTCTGGAAAGCGAGCAGCGTACAATTCGGGAGCTTCGCGTGCCGGTCAGCACATTGATATCGACCGTGACCCTCGACGACAATGCGATTGCGGACGACTACGAATTCAATAATGACGACTACCTGACCGAAGAAATGGTGCGCATCGACTATATTGAATTGGATCCTGCGAAACTCGGCGAGCGGGTCGACATCAGTGATGAAGCACTCCAGCAGCGTTACGAACAGGGCGTGGATGCCGATGAGTATTCCAGTCCCGAGCAACGCAATGCCCGCCACATCCTAGTGGCAATCAATGATGATCGCGATGATGAGACCGCGCGCAGTGAGGCAAGCGCGCTACGGGATCGAATTCTGGCTGGCGAAGAGTTTGCGAGTCTCGCGTCGGAGTATTCGGATGATGCCGGATCGAAGCCCGCGGGCGGCGAGCTCGGTTGGAACAATGGCGAAGGCTATGTGGGTCCGTTCCGTGATGCGCTGTTTTCCATGACGGAAGATCAGATCAGCGAGCCCATCAAAACCCGGTTCGGCTATCACATTATTAAGGTCGAAGGCATTCGCGGCAACGAACCGAAGCCTTTCGAAGACGTGCGTGATCAGATTGAAGCTGAGCTGCGCAATGATGCCGCGCTCGACCGACTCAGCGAACTGGTGATCGAGTTGGATGAGCTGGTGTATGACATCGACGACAGTCTGACCACAGCGGCGGAAGAAGCGGAAGTCGAGGTTCAACAGCTCCCGTGGTTTACTCGCGCCAGTGGAACCGGTATCGCGACCTATCCCGAGGTGCGCGACGCGGCATTCTCAGAGCAGGTGCTCAACGATCGGCTGAACAGTACTTCTATCAATCTGGATGGCAAGATCGTGTATTTGCGCCTCAACGATCATCGACCATCGCGCACCATGACCCTCGAAGAGGTGTCGCCGCGCATCGAGATGCGCCTCCGACGTGAAGCAGCATCGCAGCAAGCGTTGGTGCTGGGTAACGATTTATTGGCCAAACTTAATAGCGGCTCATCGATTGATACGGTGGCCGGTGAGGTAGACCTCTCTGCCGGTGAACTAAAAACGGTGGCCCGCCTTGAACAATCGCTGCCCATCGAAGCGCGCAATGAGCTGTTTGCGACCGACTACGAAGAAGGACGCTATTCCTACGGCGGTGTGGCGCTTCCGAACGGCGACTTTTTCCTGTTTGAACTGCATGGCGTCGAAACGGGTGAGCCTCTTAACGCCGCAGCCGCTCAAGACGTCGCGCGGGCCAACGCAAACTCTGAGCTGGCAGCGTATATTGCCAGTTTGCGTGAGGCTGCCGATGTTGAAGTACGCCCGGATCAACTGATTACGCGCTAGCACGAATCAATACCGGCTGATCACGTGATGATCAGTGATGCATCAATCTAAAGAGCGGCACAGGCCGCTCTTTTTTGTGCGCGTGTTGTCTTGCGCTGCGTGACGGTTGTTATCCTTACCTGCTGGCGGTCCAGGTCTGCTATTCTCTGGCTAATGAATCGACCAGGACGACGACATGCGCATTAAGCTTCACTGGCAAATTCTCATTGCCATCCTTATTGCCGGGTTTGCCGGGTATTTTGTGCCGCAGGCGCTGCCGCTGTATGAGTTTATCGGCAAGCTGTTTATCAACGGCCTCAAGATGATTATCGTGCCGCTGGTTGTGTCTTCCATTGTGATCGGCGTTGCGGGGCTTGGAAGCGGTGAGCATATCGGCCGCCTCGGTATCAAGACCGTCTCGTTCTACGTGATCACGACGATGGCGGCGATTTTGGTGGGTCTGGTGCTCGTCAACGTGGTACAGCCTGGCCTCGATGGCGACGGCGAACCGGTGAAAGAACTGCTGAGCCTGTCCGCGAGCACCGATACTGTGGAATCGAAAGTCGGTGGCAAGGGTTGGGGCGACATTGTCGATGTGTTTGTGCGCATGGTGCCCAGCAATGTGTTCGAAGCGGCGAGTGACAATGGCCGCCTGCTCGCACTCATTTTCTTCAGTATCCTCTTTGGATTCTTCATGACGCGCCTCGAACATGCGTATGCAGAGCATCTGTTCAAGTTTTGGGACGCCATCTACAAAGTAATGATGATGATCACCGACATGGTCATGAAAGTGGCGCCCATCGGCGTGTTTGGCTTGATCGCGACGGTGGTGGCCAAGCAAATTGCGGATCTCGAAGAGAATGCGGGTGGCGTTGGCGCCATCGCGTCGCTTCTGCAGCCGCTCATTGTGTTTGCGGGCGTGGTGCTGGCGGCGTTACTGGTGCATATGCTGATCGTATTGCCGTTGCTATTAAAATTTGTGGCGCGGGTCCGTCCTTATAAACTCATCCCGGCTATGGCCGACGCCCTGGTGACGGCGTTCTCGACGGCATCCTCATCGGCCACGCTGCCGGTGACCATGGACTGCACGCGCGACAACTCGGGCGTGTCCGGCAAAGTGTCGAGTTTTGTACTGCCGTTGGGTGCCACGGTGAATATGAATGGCTCGGCGCTTTACGAATGCGTGGCCGTAATCTTTCTGGCTCAGGCGTATGGCCTGGAACTGAGTATTGCGACGCAGATAATCATTGTCATCACCGCACTGCTCACATCGATTGGCGTGGCCGGTGTGCCGGCCGCCTCGCTGGTGGCCATCACGATCATTCTTACGGTGGTGGGTATGCCAGCTGAAGCGATCGGCGTGCTGTTTATCACCGACCGGCTCCTGGATATGGCTCGTACCGCTACGAACGTGTTTGGTGACGCAACGTGCGCGGTAATTGTCGCACGGCTTGAGGGGGAAGAAACGAAGCTTACTTAGCTTCTATAACGGGTTGCACCACGCCGTCTGGACGCGCGTTTAGCAAAAACGCGTCCCTCAATTGCGTGGGTCAAAGGCGGTCAATCTGATGCGGGTGGGCGAACGCGGTGGCGGGTTAAAACGACATACCCACCATGTTGTAGCCGCCGTCCACGTACAACACCTCACCGGTGATACCCAGTGCAAGGTCCGAACACAAAAATGCCGCGGCGTTGCCCACCTGTTCCAGTGTGATGTTGCGTCGAAGCGGCGCGGTTTCCTCCACATGGCGAAGCATTTTGCGAAAGCCACCGATGCCAGCCGCCGCCAGTGTTTTGATGGGGCCCGCGGAAATCGCGTTGACTCGAATACCGTCTGGGCCAAGATCGTTGGCCAAAAACCGCATGCTCGCTTCAAGACTCGCCTTTGCTGGCCCCATCACGTTGTAGTTTGGGACCGCTTTCACTGCGCCAAGGTAGCTGAGCGTCAACAGGCTGCCTTGGCGGCCACGCATCAACGGTGCGGCGTTCTTGGCCAGTGCGCTGAAACTATAGGACGAAATGTCATGCGCAACGCGAAAACCCTCGCGAGTGACCGCTTCGCTATAACGACCGTCCAGCTGATCGCGCGGGGCGAACCCCACGGCGTGTACAACCACATCGATGTGCGACCATTCGGCCCGTATGCGGGCAAACGCGTCGCGAATCGCTTTGTCTTCCGCGACGTCCATCGGCATTAAGAGTGAACTGTCGGTTTGTTCTGCAAGGGCCTCCACGCGAGGTTTGAGTTTCTCGTTCTGGTACGTGTAGGCGAGGTCCGCCCCTTCACGATGCATCGCTTCGGCAATGCCCCAGGCGATTGAGCGTTTGCTGGCCACACCGACGATGAGCGCACGTTTACCGGTTAAAAATCCCATATTGCTCCCTTTATTGCCCGCCCGACTGATGGGTGACATCGACGTACAGACTGAGTTTCTGGCCAGGCTGTAAGTAGCGCTGGCCGTCGATTCGATTCCATTGCTTAAGCTGCGACACACTCACGTTAAACCGCGAAGAAATGCGCGAGAGCGAATCGCCGCGTCGCACAGTGTACCGGATCTTGCGGCGTGTGCCGTCCGGCCCGCTGCTGGCCGTGGCGGATGATGATACGCCTTTGACGATCAATTGTTTACCGATGCTCAACGTATCGCCAGGGGCCATACCATTCCAGCGAGCGAGTTGCCGGGTGCCCACACCAAAGCGCTTTGCTATGGTCCAAAACGAGTCACCAGACTTGACAGTATAGCGCGTGTGGTTGCCACGTTGATTGAGGCGCTGCGCTTCGCGTGCCGACGCCGACAAACTGTACTGATCGGGCGATTGACTGCTGACTGGAATGAGAAGATGCTTGCCCGCGCGAATCGACGTGCCGTTTAGGTCGTTGGCTGAGCGCAGTGCCGACACCGTGGTGTCGTAACGTTCTGCTAATTCACTGAGCGTCTCGCCGTTGGCAATTTTGTGTCGTTTCCAGCTTACACGTTGACTGGCTGGCAGCGCATCAAGCTGCTGTTGAACCGCGGCCGCACTGTCTGCCGGTACCATAAGTCGATGCGGTCCATCGGGGGATGTCGCCCAACGATTGTAGCCAGCGTTGAGTCGATACATTTCCTGCACGTCTACGCCCGCCATGTCCGCTACCAAGGCAAGGTCGATTTGACCACCGGTGGCCACCTCGGCGAAATACGGCGTGCTCGATACGAACGGAAGCTGAATGTTGTACTGCCAGTAATGTTTGACGAGATGGCTAATGGCCAGAAGTTTGGGCACATAGGCGCGGGTCTCTCGCGGCAAGCGGAGGTGCCAAAAGTCTGTAGGTTTGCCGGCTTTCCGGTTTTTACGCACGGCGCTACGCACACGACCTTCGCCGGAATTATACGCCGCCGCCGCCAATAGCCAGTCGCCATCCACGCGCCCATGTAAATGCTCAAGGTAATCGAGCGCGGCGCGTGTCGATTCAACCGGGTCGCGTCGACCGTCATACCACCAGTTTTGGTCGAGGTCGAACATGCGGCCAGTGGCCGGCACGAACTGCCACAGCCCGGCGGCGCGTCCATGCGAATAGGCGAATGGATCGAACGCACTTTCAACCACCGGCAACAGGGCAAACTCAAGCGGCATGCCACGTTTACGCAACTCGCTTACGATATGTGGCAGGTAGCGACGCGAGCGTTCAAATACGCGGTTCAGATAATCGGGATTGCGTACATACCAGTTGAGCTGAGATTGCGTGCGATCGTTGAGTTCGATGGGCCATGTGAATTCGGCACTGATCGTGTCGAGCAGGCTGTACGTGTAGGTTTGTGGTTCAGGTGGTGTGACGGCCGAAGCGGCGGCACCTGGCGGCACCAGTAGCCACAGCGTCAGCGTTGCCAGCAGCCCGTATCGCATCACGCCTGTCATAAACGAGGTGCAGCGATCAGGCATGGTGGTCTCCCGGCGGGTTGATAAAGCAAGGTTGGAGTAGGGCGCCCGCTGGCGCGGGGGCGGCTCTATCCTACGCAAAATCCGCCTGGACACAAACTGTGCACTCATTTCCCTCACGATCGCTTACTACGACGGCTCGGCATCGCCGGGGGGCATATCGATCAGGACAAAAGGGGGCCAAAAAGGTAATCTAGTGGTCATGGAGCCACTCGCACTCACTGAATCGACCGCGGCGGCGGCAGCCCAATGGCTGGCTGGCCCGGTCGGCCAGCGCCTGTTGGCCAGGGAAGAACACCTGATCGAGCGCGAACTCGAGCAGGTGTTTGGCTTTCAGCTTCTGCAGATTGGCACATGGGGCGACAGCGAACGTTTTGTGCAACACAGCAAGACGCTGCGGCACAGCGTGCTGTGCGCGCGGGATGGCGAAGGGGTGGACGTCATCGGTGAACCCGATGAACTGCCGATTGCCAGCGATTCCGTGGATGCGGTCATTCTGCCTCACACGCTGGAACAGCACCCCAATCCGCACCAAGTGTTGCGGGAGGTGCAGCGGATTCTCGTGTGTGATGGTCATGCGATCATTCTCGGCTTCAGCCCGACGAGTGCATGGGGTCTGCGCAACGTGTTTCGCTCGCGCCAAAACGCGATTGCGCGACCGCTGAGCGGCCGACGGGTGAACGACTGGCTGCGCTTGCTGGGACTCGAGCCCATCCACTGTCACCGCTATTTCTACACGTTGCCCATTGAGCACGAAAAAACCCTCGAGCGCACCGCTGGACTGGAACGGTGGGGTAGCCGTTGGTGGCCGCTTTTGAACGGGGCGTATGTGGTCACTGCAAGAAAGTCGATGGTGCGCGCCGCGTTGGTTGGGCGTCGCTGGCATCGCCGTCGTCGCGTGGTCGGCGGATTGGCTGAACCCGCCACGCGCACAGCCGCGGCCCGTCGGCCGAACGAATCGCGCTAGCCGTTCTGGACATGCGAGTGCTGCATGAGCGGTGAGTGTGGGCGCGTGCCGTCGGTAGTCATTCATACGGATGGAGCCTGTCGGGGTAATCCGGGGCCCGGCGGCTGGGGCGCGCGACTGCAAAGCGGTCAGCACGTTAAAGAACTGTTTGGCGGTGAGCCCGATACAACCAACAATCGTATGGAACTGCGCGCGGTGATCGAGGCGCTCAACGTGCTCAATCGTCGTTGCCACATTCTGCTGATTACCGATTCCCGATATGTGATGCAAGGGGTCACCGAATGGATGGCCAACTGGAAGCGACGTGGCTGGAAAACCGCTGGCAAGAAGCCGGTTAAAAACCGAGATCTTTGGCAACAACTTGACGAGGCGTTGTCTGGCCACGAGGTCGACTGGCGCTGGGTCAAGGGTCACGCGGGCGACGAGGGCAACGAACGTGCGGACGCACTCGCGAACCAGGGTATCGACAACCTGTGATCGTGACTCGATAGGATAGTTGGCGACAGGATGAATATCGTCTCAGTACACCGTCACTTGGAGTCTACTCATGACCGACCCGCATAAACGCCAGATTGTGCTCGATACGGAGACCACTGGCCTAAATCCCGATCAGGGTCATCGCATTATCGAAATCGGCTGCGTGGAAATGATAAATCGGCGCGTCACCGGGCAAACCTACCATGTGTACCTCAACCCGGATCGCGACATCGATGAAGGCGCCGTCGCCGTGCATGGATTGAGCCGCGAATTTTTGGCAGACAAGCCGCGCTTTGTGGACGTCGTGGATGCGTTTCTTGAATTTGTCGATGAGGCTGAGCTGCTGATCCACAATGCGCCGTTTGACATCGGTTTTCTCGATATGGAATTGCGCCGCCTCAAGAACCCCTATGCGCTGATGGCTGCGCGTTGTGAGGTGACCGACACGCTGACGCTTGCTCGTCAGAAACACCCAGGTCAGCGTAATTCACTCGACGCTCTGTGTAAGCGCTATCACATCGACAACAGTAGCCGCACGCTGCACGGCGCGCTGCTCGATTCTCAGTTGCTCGCTGAGATGTATCTGGCCATGACCGGCGGCCAAGGCAAGCTGTTACTCAATGAGGAGGCGGATTCCGGCGGCGGTCGAACCTCGGTGCCGCGCCGGGCGATTGATCGATCAGGTCTGGCGCTCACCGTGCTGGCGGCCAGTTCTGCCGAGCGAGCCGCACACGAGGCCAAACTCGATCAAATCGAGTCTGTGTCGGGCGAGCCGAGCGTGTGGCGTCGACTCGAACCCTCCTCTTAAGCGCCCTACTGGCGCGCTTCCCCAACAAATCGGGCGATCCGGCCGTCTTAACCTCTACCACGTCTCATTTTGAGACAAATCCGCCTTTCATACATGGTTCGCGACTGATAATCGGCATATAATCCGTGCCTTATCAAAATCCTGAGCAAACCGGGGGTACAGGTATATGGCAACGCACCATGGATCAGAAAGCATGCTAAGAGCACTGTGGCGAAACTTCCTGGGAAATTCCCCAGAATGGTACAAGCTGTTAATTGTTAGCTTCCTCGTTGTCAA
Source organism: Pseudomonadota bacterium (assembly GCA_039028935.1). Lineage (NCBI taxonomy): Bacteria > Pseudomonadati > Pseudomonadota > Pseudomonadota bacterium. Next base: position 269,543 of record JBCCHD010000001.1, read on the forward strand.
CATGGTGGTGTACTACGGGTTGGGTGAGGCAGGCGGCAAAATCGTCGGCTGGATGCTGGTGCTTGAATTCATTTTCACCTTAGCGATGGCACTGAAGTGCTACCCGCTGCAACCGGGTGGGTTGTTGGCCATTCAGGCCGCTGCCATTGGCCTAACCAGCGCCTACACTATTTTTCATGAGGTTGAGAAGAACCTGAAAGTCATCTTGCTGCTCGTTTTTATGGTAGCGGGCATCTACTTTCTTAAAGAACTTCTCATGTTTATCTTCACCAAAATTGTGTTGAAGGTGAGATCCAAGCGTTTACTGTCTTTGGCGTTTAGTGCTGTTGCGGCGGTTTTATCCGCCTTTCTTGATGCACTCACCGTGACCGCTGTTGTGATCACCGTTGCCGCTGGTTTTTACGGCGTCTATCATCGCGTCGCCTCCGGCAAACGCTTTCATGATGATCATGATCATGCCGACGATGAAAAGGTGTGTGACACCCATCAATCGGATCTCAAACAGTTTCGTCGATTCCTTCGCAACCTGATGATGCATGCCGCTGTCGGTACCGCCCTTGGCGGTGTTATGACGACGGTGGGTGAGCCGCAGAATTTGCTCATCGCCTCGATTATGGAGTGGGACTTTAAGTCCTTCTTCGTGCAGATGTCGCCGATTACTATTCCAGTCTTTTTTGTCGGCCTCACCACCTGCTTTCTCGTCGAGAAATTCAAATTATTTAATTATGGCGCTGAGCTTCCGGAAAATGTCCGGCAGATCCTCCAAAGCTATGATGATGAACAGGCTAAAGAGCGCGGTCCGCGCGACGTCGTGAAGCTTTGGTCGCAGGCGGCGATTGTCGTTTTCTTGGTGTTGGCGCTAGGTTTCCACATTGCCGAGGTTGGGTTGATCGGTCTGGCTGTGATTGTCTTGGCAACGGCCTTCACTGGCGTAACGGAAGAGCATCGAATAGGGCATGCGTTTGAAGAAGCGCTACCGTTCACCGCATTGCTCGTTGTGTTTTTCGGCATTGTGGCGGTGATCGAAGACCAAGGGCTATTCAAACCCATCATTGAATGGGTGTTTACCAAAGATCAATCGGCTCAGATTCCGTTGTTCTATGTGGCGAACGGGCTGCTGTCGATGATCAGCGATAATGTGTTCGTCGCTACTGTCTACATTGGTGAAGTGCAACGAGTCTACGAGTCAGGCGCCATTACGCGTGAGCACTTCGATCAACTGGCAATCGCGATTAACACCGGCACCAACATCCCGAGTGTTGCGACGCCAAACGGGCAGGCTGCGTTTCTATTTTTGTTAACGTCGGCGGTCGCGCCGCTCATTCGACTGAGTTATACACGCATGATGTGGCTGGCTCTGCCGTATACGATCACCATGTCGATTACCGGTCTGCTGGCAACGATTTATTTGCTGTAGACCGCTGCAACGATTGAGAAAGAAAAGGATAAGGATAAAACATGACTGATATGAAAGACGTCCGGATTGGTGTTGTTGGCTTGGGCTATGTCGGCCTGCCGCTTGCTGTATCGTTTGGCAACAAATACCCGACGTTAGGCTTCGATATCAACACGGCGCGGATTGCCGAACTCAATCGCGGTGAAGACAATACGCTTGAAGTCGATCCTGAGGAGCTAAAAGCGTCAACGCACCTCACGTTCAGTGCGGACCCGGATGATCTGGCCGATTGCAATGTGCTTATCGCCACGGTGCCGACACCGATCGATGAGCATAAGCGGCCTGATTTGTCGCCACTGGAAGCGGCTAGCCGAACGCTCGGGAAACAGATCAAGCAAGGCGATATCATTATTTATGAGTCCACCGTGTACCCAGGTGCTACCGAAGAAGTGTGTGTGCCTATTCTTGAGCATGTGTCGGGGCTTGAGTACAACAAAGATTTTTTTGTTGGTTACAGCCCTGAACGTATTAATCCCGGCGACAAAGAGCATCGGCTCGAGACGATTCTTAAAGTGACATCTGGTTCGACACCAGAAGTGGCGGAAAAGGTCGACGCACTCTATGCCTCGATTATCACCGCGGGCACCTTCAAGGCGTCGTCTATTCGAGTCGCTGAGGCGGCAAAGGTTATTGAGAATACCCAGCGCGACGTCAATATTGCTCTGGTAAACGAGCTTGCGTTGATTTTTAATCGCTTGGGCATCGATACCGGTGAAGTATTGGCGGCGGCGGGCACCAAGTGGAACTTCTTACCGTTTCGTCCCGGCTTGGTTGGCGGTCACTGTATCGGTGTCGACCCTTACTACCTGACACACAAGTCGCAGGAGATGGGTTATCACCCCGAGATGATTCTTGCTGGGCGTCGCATCAACGACAACATGGGCATCTATGTGGTGTCTCAGGTAACGCGCCTGATGACACAAAAACGCATACATGTCGTGGGTTCGAATGTTTTGATTCTCGGTTTTACCTTCAAGGAAAACTGTCCAGACGTGCGCAACACACGTGTGATCGACATGGTCAAGGAGTTCGAATCGTTGGACGCGAATGTCGATGTGTACGACCCATGGGCAAATTCGGCAGAAACGGAGCACGAGTACGGCGTGGCGCTTACTCAGGAACTTAAAACGGGCCATTACGACGCCATTGTGCTGGCTGTGGCGCACGAACAGTTCGTAGATATGGGGGTTGATGCCGTGCGTCAACTTGGCCGCGAGACGCATGTTCTGTACGACATTAAACACCTCTTTTCGCCAGACGACGTTGATGGTCGTCTATAGACTCTGAGCAGCGAACCATGAAGATCTTAGTCACCGGTGCCGCCGGCTTTATCGGTAATCACGTGTCAGAACGTCTGCTTGAACGTGGTGATACGGTTGTAGGTCTTGATAACCTCAGCGATTATTACGACGTCAACCTCAAAAAAGCACGACTCGCTCGCTTTGACGGTAATGATCGGTTCATTTTTGAAAAAGTGGATTTAGTTGATCGCGACGAAATGGAGCGCGTGTTCAAACAGCACAAGTTTGATCGAGTGATTCACTTAGCGGCGCAGGCGGGCGTGCGCTATTCGCTCGAAAATCCGCATGCGTATATCGATGCCAATCTGGTTGGTTATCTACATATAATCGAAGGTTGCCGCCATCACGATGTCGAGCATTTGACCTATGCGTCGACGAGTTCGGTGTATGGCGCGCACACCAATATGCCGTTTTCGGTTAAGCGCAGCGTCGATCACCCTCTGACGCTGTATGCGGCCACCAAAAAAGCGAACGAACTAATTGCGCATTCGTACTCCAATTTGTACAACATTCCGACGACCGGGTTGCGCTTCTTTACGGTTTATGGTCCCTGGGGAAGGCCGGATATGGCGCTGTTTCTTTTCACTAAGAATATTCTCGAGAACAAGCCGATCGACGTATTTAATTACGGTAAGCATCGTCGCGACTTTACCTATGTTGACGATATTGCCGAGGGCGTGATTCGCGCCAGTGATCGAGCGGCTGAACCGAGCGCCAACTGGGACAGTGATCATCCTGACCCTAGCTGCAGCTCGGTGCCGTATCGCATATACAATATTGGTAATAACCAGCCCGTCGAGTTAATGAAGTACGTATCGGTGCTTGAAGATTGTCTGGGTAAGAAAGCCGAAATTAACTACCTACCGCTCCAAGCAGGCGACGTGCCAGAGACCTTTGCGGATGTTTCCGAACTGATCACCGATGTCGGTTATAAACCCGATACGAGCGTAGAGGTCGGCGTGGCAAATTTTGTGAAATGGTTTCGCGCGTACTACAACGTTTGATCGTTGTGGTGCGATCTCGTTTATACAGCGCTATCCCGTTATTTGAGTAGTCTATGAAGGTAACCGTTTTTGGTTCTGGTTATGTCGGTCTTGTGACCGGTGCCTGTCTTGCCGAAACTGGCAATCAAGTTGTGTGCGTCGACGTTGATCACGAAAAAGTGTCGATGCTTAAACGGGGTCAGGTGCCCATCTACGAACCGGGCCTGCAAGAAATCGTTACTCGCAATATCGAAGCGGGCCGACTAACCTTTACTACTGTGGCGCGGGAAGGCGTCGAACATGGACTGTTTCAGTTTATTGCGGTGGGTACGCCACCCAATGAAGATGGCTCAGCTGACTTTACCCGCGTGATCAGCGTGGCCGAGACGATCGGTCAATTTGCGGATGACTATAAAGTCGTTGTCACCAAGTCGACCGTACCCGTGGGCACCGCTGCAAAGGTCCGCGCAACGCTCGATCGCGTGGTGCAAGACCGCGGCATCGACATTGAAATGGATGTGGCGTCTAACCCCGAGTTTCTCAAAGAAGGCGCAGCAGTCACTGATTTTATGCGACCTGATCGAATCATCGTTGGCACGGACAACCCGCGCACCGGTGAGTTATTTCGCACGCTTTATGATCCGTTTACGCGTAACCGTGATCGCTTGATCATGATGGATATCGAATCCGCCGAACTCACAAAATATGCGGCAAATGCGATGTTGGCAACCAAAATCAGTTTCATGAACGAAGTGGCTAATCTCGCCGAAAAACTCAATGCCGATATCGAGCAGGTCAGACTGGGCATCGGTGCTGATCCTCGCATTGGGTATCACTTTATCTATCCAGGCTGTGGTTACGGTGGCTCGTGTTTTCCAAAAGACGTTAAGGCCTTAATTGGGTCAGCGGCGTCGGTAGGGGAGGCCATGCCGCTACTCAACGCGGTGGACCAGGTGAATGCGCGGCAGAAGCACGTGCTGTTCGACAAGATCAGCGCGTTCTTCGGCGATGAGCTGGCCGGTAAAACGGTTGCGTTGTGGGGCCTGGCATTCAAGCCCAACACGGACGATCTTCGCGAGGCGCCGAGTGCGGTCCTACTCGAGGCGCTTTGGGAAGCCGGCGTGCGTGTGCGTGCCTACGACCCGGTAGCTGGAGGCCGCGCGCAGGCGCAATTCGGGCAGCGCGATGATTTTGAGATTACCGAGACCGCGCTCCAGGCGTTAGAGGGCGCCGACGCGCTGGCGTTGGTCACGGAGTGGACTGAATTTCGCAGTCCGGATTTTACCAAGATGCGAGAGTTGCTCACGCATCCGGTCGTGTTCGATGGGCGCAATGTCTATGAGCCTGCTCTGATGAGCAAACACGGCTTTACCTATTTTGGCATTGGAAGAAATAACGCAGCGGAGTCTGCGTGATGGTCCGCGAGCGCGGTGCCTGATACGAAGAGGAACGAGTCATGATTATTCCAGTTGTACTGTCCGGTGGTTCCGGCACGCGCCTATGGCCGTTGTCGCGGGGTCTCTATCCTAAGCAGCTGCTGCCCTTGATTACCGAGAAAACAATGCTGCAGGACACTGTCGGCAGACTGGATGGTGTCGATAACTGTGGGGCACCGCTTGTGGTGTGCAATGAGTCGCATCGGTTCTTAGTGGCGGAGCAGTTGCGCAAAATCGACTGCGAACCCTCGGCCATCGTGCTAGAACCCGTGGGCCGCAATACAGCGCCTGCTGTTGCGGCGGCGGCAATGCAGCTGATCGTCTCAAGCGACGATGACGCGCACGAAAACGTCATGCTCGTGTTGCCGGCCGATCACGTCATCCACAACGTTAAGGCGTTTCAGGAGGCCGTGCAGGTTGGCTATCAGCAAGCAATGTCTGGAAAGCTAGTCACCTTCGGTATTGTTCCGGACCAGCCGGAAACCGGTTATGGCTACATTAAGAAAGGTCCTTCGGCGGGTAACACGGCGTGCGAAGTCGATGAATTTGTTGAAAAGCCGGACGGCGCAACGGCGGCGGAATACCTTGCCTCGGGCCGTTACTTGTGGAACAGCGGCATGTTCATGTTCCGAGTTAATCAATATCTAGAGGAACTGGAACAGTTTACGCCAGAGATGGTCGCGCAATGTCGCCGGGCCGTTACCGACGCCGAGCGGGATCTGGATTTTACGCGCCTGGGCGTGACGGCGTTTGAAGCGTCTCCGTCCGACTCGATCGACTATGCACTTATGGAGAAGACCACCAATGCGGTGGTGGTTCCGCTTGATGCGGGATGGAGCGATGTGGGTAACTGGAGCAGCTTGCACGCCAGTAAGCCAGCCGATAGCGACAACAATGTCATGGTGGGCGATGTCGTGCTGGAAGCCTGCGATAATTGCTATGCCCATTCCACCAGTCGCATGGTTGCGGCGGTCGGTCTGTCGAACCACATCATAGTGGAGACGGCCGACGCGGTCATGGTCGCGCCGAAGGGGCGATCGCAGGATGTGAAAAAAATCGTCGATAAACTTAAGTCGCAGGGTCGCGAGGAAGTCGGTCTTCATCGCGAGGTGTTTCGGCCTTGGGGCTCCTACGACAGCATCGATAATGGTTATCGCTATCAAGTCAAACGCCTGACTGTGAAACCCGGTGCCGTATTGTCCTTGCAAATGCACCACCATCGCGCCGAGCACTGGATAGTGGTGACGGGTACCGCTGAAATTACTCGAGGTGAAGAAGTGTTCTTACTCACCGAAAATCAATCGACTTATATTCCGCTTGGCACGGTGCATCGCATCGCCAATCCGGGCAACGTACCGCTCGAGATTATCGAAGTGCAGTCGGGCAGCTATCTGGGTGAGGACGATATCGTGCGCTACGAAGATACGTACGGTCGCGCTGGTCGCACCGACTGATCGACGTTAAACCGTTGCCCTACCTGGCATTACGCCACTTCACTATTTCGGGGATTTAGTCCATGAGTGCATTCGAACCGATCGATATTACGTGTTTCAAGGCCTACGATGTGCGCGGACGCCTGCCTGACCAGCTTAACGAAGAGGTGGCGTATCGTATCGGCCGGGCTTATGCCGAGTTCTTATCGCCGTCGAAAGTAATTGTGGGGCGTGACATTCGCCGGTCGAGCGAAGCGCTTAAAACAGCGTTGTGCCGGGGCCTTACCGACGGTGGTGCGAGTGTGCTCGACATCGGTCAATGCGGTACCGAAGAAGTGTATTTCGCGACCTTCGATCTTAAAGTAGACGGTGGCATCATGGTCACCGCCAGCCACAATCCGATCGACTACAACGGACTCAAGTTTGTGCGCGAGCAAAGCAAGCCGATCAGCGGCGACAATGGTCTGAATGATATTCGACGAATCGCCGAGGCTGGCGTATTCGAGGATCGGACACCCGGATCAATCGATGTTATTGCCAATGAAGAGCGGTATGTTCAACACCTGTTAGGCTACGTCGATGTCGACGCTCTCAAGCCACTCAAAGTGGTGTGCAACTCCGGTAACGCCGGTGCCGGCAAGGTGGTTGACTTGTTGGAACCACACCTGCCCTTCGATTTTATTCGCGTGCACCATGACGTCGACGATAGTTTTCCGCACGGTATTCCCAATCCATTGCTGGAAGAGAATCGACCGGCCACGATCAAGGCGGTAAAAGAAAGTGGCGCTGATATCGGCATCGCTTGGGACGGCGACTACGATCGTTGCTTTTTCTTTGACGAGTCGGGTTTCTTTATCGAGGGCTACTACGTGGTGGGTCTGCTCGCCAGCAGTTTCTTGGCACAGCGCCCTGACCAGGCGATTGTGCACGATCCGCGATTGACCTGGAACACAGTCGATATTGCCAACAGCGCTGGTGGGACGGCGGTGCTCAGCAAAACCGGACACGCCTTCATCAAGCAGGTTATGCGCGATCACGATGCGGTCTACGGTGGTGAAATGAGTGCGCACCACTATTTTCGTGATTTTGCCTATTGCGACAGCGGCATGATTCCGTGGTTACTGGTGACTGGTCTAGTATCGGCGACGGGCAAACCACTGTCGGAATTGGTCGCCGAGCGTATGGCCATGTTTCCGGCCAGCGGCGAGATAAATCGTACGGTTGCGGATGCCCCGGCAGTCATTGCGCGCGTTGAGAATAGCTACAGCGCCGATGCACTCAAAGTGGATCGAACCGATGGACTGAGTATCGAGTTCGTCGATTGGCGCTTCAATCTGCGCAGTTCGAACACAGAGCCCCTGTTGCGGCTCAATGTGGAAAGCCGGGCTGATAAGGCGCTCATGCAGAACAAGACGCGTGAACTGCTGGCCATCATCGACGCGGACTAATTGGCCTGTCACGTCGCTCTGCTCGCCAAGCGCGATCTGCAGATAGCCTATATTCCAAGAAAAGCCGAAGCGTCCTCAGCACAGCACATCGTGTATGGCTTTTTTACATTAAATGAGTGATGAGGTGGATTAATCGGGATATACTTAGTCATAGAGTTGATTGCCACAGGGGGCATGCAGGGGCAATGACTGTCGCCGACATCGAATGTCGTCTAAACCAGGCGCATTTTTGTCATCGCGCTTGATCTAAGGAAGGTACATAACATGAATTCTGTGCTAATCCGATTCACGGACTCGTTTGCACGCAGGCTCCGCGGTTTGCCGCGAGACGTTAAGCGGATCATCCTTGCCGCAACCGACTTCGTTATGATGCCCGTGGCCTTTTGGTGTGCGGTGGTCATCAAGTCTGAGAGCTTCTCTCCCGAGATAATCCACACCCTTTGGTTGTACCCGCTTACCGCGATCATTGCCCTGCCAATATTTTCCTATTTCGGCCTGCACCGGATGATCGTCCGATTTGTCAGCACCAGCACACTCAAAGCAATGGCAATTGCGATCGTCTTTTCCGTGACTGTGTTTGGCTTGGCTGCCAACTTTCTTTTCAATTCAAATCTGTCGATCAGCCTGCTCTTGCTCTACGGCATTTTTGCGTTCATCTATTTGGGTGGCTGCCGATTGATGGTTCGGAGCCTGCTACGTGCCCGATTCAGAAGTCGCGAGCGCGTCGGTATTTACGGCGCCGGCGAGGCTGGAGCGCAACTGGCGGCGACGCTGTTCAGCGGCGAGTCATTTTTGCCTATGGCCTTTTTTGATGAAAAGCGCTCGCTACAGGGCAGTGAGGTCAGCGGTGTCACGGTGTATTCGCCGGAAAGTCTCGAGCGAGTGCTTTCGGAGCAGTCAATCACCCGACTGCTGTTGGCCGTGCCGTCGGTCAGCCGACGTCGACGACAGGAAATCATTAATTCACTCGAGAACATTCCGGTGCATGTGCAGATCATGCCAGATCTCAGCGATTTGGTGTCGGGCGAAACACGCATCGACGATTTTCGTGATGTCGAAGTCAACGATCTTCTCGATCGTGAGGCTGTCCCGCCAAATGAATCGTTGTTGCGACGATGTCTGGCCGACAAAGTTGTTATGGTGACCGGAGCAGGCGGGTCCATTGGTTCTGAGTTATCGCGTCAAATTGTTAACCATGAACCCAAAGCCATACTGTTATTTGAGAACAGCGAGCTGGGGTTATACAACATCGAAAAAGAAATACGTCGGCTACGGCACGAATCAGGGGGTGATTATGAGATTTTTCCTCTGCTAGGCTGTGTACGTGAGAAGCGTCGATTAACCGAGATCATGACAACCTTTGGCGTGAACACGGTGTATCACGCCGCGGCTTACAAACACGTGCCAGTTGTGGAAGGCAACGTTATCTCCGGTGTGATCAACAATGTATTTGGCACCTATCAGTGTGCAGCGGCCGCGATCAGTGCCGGAGTCGAGCATTTTGTGCTTGTTTCGACCGATAAAGCGGTAAATCCAACCAATGTGATGGGCGCAACCAAGCGTCTTGCCGAGCTAGTGTTGCAGGCGCTAAACGAAAGAGGCTCGGACACACGATTCTGTATGGTCCGCTTTGGCAATGTGCTTGCATCAAGCGGATCCGTGGTGTTGCTGTTTCGGGAACAGATTCGGCGCGGCGGTCCGGTCACGGTCACACACCCTGAAATAATCCGCTACTTCATGACCATTCCCGAGGCCGCGCAATTGGTTATTCAGGCCGGTGCCATGGGGCAAGGCGGTGACGTTTTCTTACTAGATATGGGCAAGCCAGTAAAGATTGATGATCTTGCCCGACGAATGGTTCATCTCATGGGTCGCACCGTTCTCGATGATGAGAATCCCGATGGTGATATCGAAATCAAGTACACCGGCTTACGGCCGGCCGAAAAGCTCTTTGAAGAGCTGTTAATCGGTGATCGGGTAATGGGTACAGAACACGCTAAAATCATGCGGGCTCAGGAGAAGAATCTGCCGTGGCCAGTGATTGAAACGCTGCTGTCTCGCATTGAGAGCTGCGCCGAGCGATCGGATATCGAGGGCATGCTCAACGTATTGAGTGATGCGGTTGAGGAATACTCACGAGACCACTATATCGTGGATCAGGTCTGGAATCGCCGTCGTAGCGAAAGCCCACCCGTCAAGGTGGCGTCGGTTACAACCATCAAACGGCGGGGTTGAATCTGCCTGGATCGAATATCCGGTCGGAGCCATATTCGATCGCACAGCACCGATTGCTGGGAATGAATGGTGGGCGATGCTGGGATTGAACCAGCGACCCCTGCCGTGTGAAGGCAGTGCTCTCCCGCTGAGCTAATCGCCCGAAATGAGGGGCCGATTCTACGGCGCGTCGCGCAACGGGTCAATCGCGTTCGCCCCGGCGATTCTGGTAGACTATCGCATCGATTTTCGAGAGTTTGTCGCCGATGGTCTACACCACCCGATTTGCGCCGAGTCCAACCGGCTATTTGCACGTTGGCGGTGCCCGAACTGCGCTTTTTTGCTGGTTGCAGGCGCAAAAAGAGCAAGGACGGTTTGTGCTTCGCATTGAAGACACCGACCGGCAGCGCTCAACGGATGAGGCGGTTGAGGCGATTCTCGACGGGATGCAATGGCTCGGACTTGATGCCGATGAGGCGCCTGTATTCCAAACCGATCGATTCGAGCGCTATGCCGAGGTGGTCCGCCAATTGGTCGATGGTGGTCATGCCTATCCTTGTTATTGTTCAGCCGAAGAACTGGAGTCGATGCGCGAGGCGCAGCGCAACCGAGGCGAGAAGCCCAAATACGATGGTCGGTGCCTGCATCGTCAGTCTCCACCCAGTGATGTGCCAGTGGCCATTCGTTTTCGGTCGCCGACAACCGGCAATACCCGTTTTACCGATTTGATTCGGGGTGAGCTCATGGTTGACAACAGTGAGATAGACGATCTGATCATTCAGCG